>DATMSL010000983.1:0-1968 GCA_035565435.1 Dyadobacter sp.
TGATTCTGTAACTTAATCAGGTTCAAAGCCGATCCTGCTTTAAACCAATCGATTTGCTGATCGTTGTATGTATGGTTCAATTTAATTTCTTCTTTCGAACCATCTGCGTGAACAATTTCCAGGGTTAATGGTTTGCCCGGAGCAAATTCTGTCAGATCAATAAAGTTGAACGTGTCGTCTTCGAGGATTTTCTCGTAATCGGCTTCATTTGCAAAGGTCAATCCAAGCATTCCCTGTTTTTTCAGGTTGGTTTCGTGGATACGCGCAAAGGATTTAACAATGACCGCACGAACGCCCAAATGACGCGGTTCCATGGCAGCATGTTCGCGGGAAGATCCTTCCCCGTAATTGTGGTCTCCCACAACGATGGAAGGAATCCCTGCTGCTTTGTAAGCGCGCTGTACTGCCGGAACTTCACCCGTTGAACCGGTTAATTGATTCACCACTTCATTCGCCTTTCCGTTGAATGCATTTTCAGCACCGATGAGCATGTTGTTCGAAATATTATCCAGGTGACCTCTGTAACGCAGCCACGGACCAGCCATCGAAATGTGGTCTGTGGTACATTTTCCTTTTGCTTTGATCAGCAACTTCGCTCCCAGGATATTTTGTCCGTCCCAAGCCGGGAATGATTCCAACAACTGTAAACGCGTTGAATCCGGCTTTACGAGAACCTGTACGCCTGATCCGTCTTCTGCCGGAGCCTGGTATCCCGGATCTTCCACATCAAATCCTTTGGTTGGAAGCTCATCACCATGCGGAGGTAGCAATTTCACTTGCTCTCCTTTGTCGTTTGTTAAGGTGTCTGTCAGCGGATTGAATCCTAAATCACCGGCAATTGCCAAGGCTGCAACCATCTCCGGTGAAGTTACGAATGCATGTGTATTCGGGTTACCGTCTGCTCGTTTGGAGAAGTTGCGGTTGAACGAATGCACGATCGTGTTTTTCTCTTGTTTGTCAGCGCCTTCACGGTCCCACTGACCGATACAAGGTCCGCAAGCATTGGTGAAGACTTTTGTTCCCATTTTTTCGAAGGTCGCAATGATCCCGTCGCGTTCAATCGTATAACGCACCTGCTCGGAACCCGGGTTGATCCCGAATTCTGCTTTCGGCGTAATTCCGTGTTTCACGGCCTGCTCCACAATGGAAGCTGCGCGCGACATGTCTTCATAGGAAGAGTTTGTACAAGATCCGATCAATCCCCACTCTACTTTCAGCGGCCAGCCGTTTTCAATAGCTGTTTGTTTCATTTTGGAAACCGGTGTTCCGCGGTCCGGAGTAAATGGTCCGTTGATGTGCGGTTCCAATGTATCCAAATCGATCTCGATCAATTGATCAAAATAATCCCCCGGATTGGCGTAAACTTCCGGGTCTCCGGTTAAATGATCCGCAATCTGATCAGCCAAAGCAACTACTTCTGCTCTTCCGGTTGCGTTTAAGTAACGGCGCATCGCATCGTCGTAGCCAAACGTAGAAGTCGTAGCTCCGATTTCCGCACCCATGTTACAGATCGTTCCTTTTCCGGTAGCGGAAAGGGAGATTGCTCCGTCGCCGAAATACTCGACCACTGCTCCTGTTCCTCCTTTTACGGTCAAAATATCAGCCACTTTCAGGATCACGTCTTTTGCAGAAGTCCAGCCGTTGAGTCTTCCGGTTAATTTCACCCCGATCAGTTTCGGGAATTTCAACTCCCAGGGCATTCCGGCCATCACGTCCACGGCATCAGCACCACCCACACCGATGGCGATCATTCCAAGTCCGCCGCCGTTTACCGTGTGCGAATCCGTTCCGATCATCATTCCACCCGGGAAAGCGTAATTTTCCAGCATGACCTGGTGGATAATTCCAGCTCCCGGTTTCCAGAAACCGATTCCGTATTTATTGGAGATCGAAGACAGGAAGTTGAACACTTCGCTGCTTTCGTTCAGGGAACGTTGTAAATCGGCATCAGCACCAACTTTTGCCTGG
>DATMSL010000984.1:0-5829 GCA_035565435.1 Dyadobacter sp.
TATGAACACCGGGGAGGAAGGTCAGCAACAGGGATTATACCGGAGTAAATACCGACTTATTTAGTTAACGAAAACCGAAAAAGCAGTAAATGGAAAAAGTAATCCTAAATTTGCAATCACTTTCGACGCAGAAGACGTTCACTTGATGTTAAAGTTTGTTTACGGTTTTTTAATTGCTATTGTCATTCTTGCAGGGATTACCGAGGTTGTATTAAGGGTAAAATATGGCTTTTGTAATTCGCCGCTCTATGTATCCGATCCTGATTTTGAATATATATATGCACCTAACCAGGACGTAAAACGGTTCGGTCAGGTGCTGCGTACCAACAGCCTCTCCATGCGGAACGAGGAGGTACTGCCGACCGATAGCCTCGTTATACTGCTGATCGGCGATTCGGTCGTCAACGGCGGAAGTCTTACCGATCAGGACAGCATTGCTTCCACCCTGCTTGAAAAACGTTTTTTGAAAGATTTCAACAAACGCGTGCGCGTGCTGAACATCTCTGCCGGATCGTGGGGGCCGGATAATATCGCCGCCTACCTCAAAAAATACGGCACTTTTAAGGCCAAACTGATTTGCCTCGTGACGAGCAGCCACGATGCCCACGACATTATGTCCCACCAGAGTCCGGTGGGAATCGATCCCGGATGGCCCGACAAACAATATAAGGTAGCGCTCTATGAACTTTGGGACCGGTACCGCTGGATGTTCTTCTATTTCCTGGATACGCTTTTTCTAACCCCCGAGTCAGAGAAAAAGGAAGAGAACATTGCTATTGTAAAACCCGAAGTAACAGACAGCTCGCGCGTAGCAGCCGATGCGAAAGCTGTTGAAGACACGGTTGAAGCCGAAAAACTCAACGAGGCCGGAATCCGCAAGCCCGGTCTGATATTCAATCCGGGTTACGAGCAAATCTACGAAATCGCCAGGCAGCAGAATATCCCGATGTTCATTTATCTGCACCCGGAAATTTCCGAGATCGACCTCGGCCATTTCAATGACCAGGGCCAGGAAATCATTGCATTTGCCAAAGAGAAGAATATCAGATTGATAGACGAATTTCAGTTCGGCGTTTCGAAGGAACGCTATCGGAAAATGGACGTCGTACATTTCAACAGCGGCGGGCAGGTTTTCCTGGCCGATAACCTGTACCCATTGTTTCAGGAATACCTTAATCTTCGGAAATAATGCGCGTACTGATTGTTCACAACCAATTATGGGCGCATTACAAATCGAAGCTTTTCAGTGAGATCGACCTGGCAATGAAGCAGGCCAATCCGGCCGATGAGTTACTTGTTGCCCAGATCGCATTGTACGAGGCGAGCCGGAAAGTCATGCAAAATGACGATACGATCGTCTACGATTATCCTTACAAAGTCCTCTTCGAACGCAGCCTCGATCAGGTAAGCTTCGGCGAACGGCGGGAAGCGCTTTTCAGGATATTCAACGAATACCGGCCCGATGTACTCAATATCACAGGTTATTTCGACTGGGCGCAGGTGCTGCTCATGTTTTATGCACGTGCAAAAGGCGTGAAAGTAGTGATTTCATCGGAGTCATCCTCTGCTGACCATAACCGATCCGGCTGGAAAGAAGCAATCAAGAAAGTAATTGTGGGTCGTGCCAATGCCTTTTTTTGCTTTGGCAAGACATCGGCTGAATACCTGGAAAGTCTGGGCGTTGCGAAAAGCGCTATCAAAGTGCGCAATGCGGCGGTGATCGATGAGCAGGTAATCCGCCAACGGTACGATGAAGCAAAAAAGGAGTTTAGCGCGACTGCCAAGCCTGTTTCGAAGAAATTCGTCTACGTGGGCAGACTCGCGCCGGAAAAGAACCTGGATACATTAATCCGCGCATTTGCAAATGCTGTGAAACAAACCGGCGGCGACTGGCAGCTGCTTTTTGTCGGTGGCGGCCCCGAAAAGGAGTATCTGGAAAAATTGGTGGCCGGTTCCGGCATCGCCGGTAACGTCATTTTCGCCGGGGGATTTCCCTGGTACCAGGTTCCCGGCTGCCTGGCGCAGAGCGATGTACTGGTGTTACCGAGCAAGTCGGAGCCTTGGGGACTGGTGGTGAATGAGGCGATGGTATGCGGAATGCCCGTGATCGTGTCCGATACCTGCGGATGCGCGGGCGACCTGGTGCAGGAAGGTTTGAATGGATTTACATTTAATCACAAGCAGCAAGCCGATTTGGAAAAGCATTTAACGTTTTTCATCCAAGACCCCGACCGCATCGCCGGAATGGGGCAAGAATCTTTGAAACTGATTGCTCCATTTGCGTCCGGCCCGGTGGCCGCGCAAATGGCTGAAACGTACCGCGACCTGGCCGCCCGATGACAGGAAGCATAACGAACACAACTATACATTAAAACCCAAGCATGCGAATACTCAATATTTGTGCATATACATGGGCGATCGGAGGCCCGGCCCGCATTATCTACGACCACACCACCGAGGTCGTGAAGCAAGGACACCAGGTCGATATCCTGAGCCCGATGACACCCGGCGAGAAAATGTACCCCGTGCCCGAGGGCGCGCGCCTGATCGCAGTTGCGCGCACGACGCCCATCAGCAACTTTTACCGGGAATTTTCCGTCGAATTGTACAAATACTTGAAAAAGCACATCCATGAATATGATGTGGTACATATGCACGGGATCTGGCATTTTGGTAGCCTGGCACCGTTCCTGATTCCCTCAAAGGCCGTTAAAGTTATCACCATCCATGGCCTGCTCGATAAATGGGCGGTAGCCCACAGCAAATGGAAGAAGGACTTGGTGACTTTGTTATATCAAAAAAGGCTTCTCGGTAAAGCCGATCTGATCCAGATCAATAACACGGATGAAGAAGAGGACGTGATCCGTTACCTGGGTTACCGTCCGAAAAACATGGTGATCGTCCCCAATGGCATGAAGCTCGACGAATATAATCGAGCTAATTTGCCTACGAGGGGCATTTTCAGAGCCAAACATGGCATTTCGCCCGACCAGCAAATGGTACTGTTCCTAGCCAGGCTGAACATTAAAAAAGGCCTTGACCTGCTTTTACCTGCCTTTCAGAAAGTTCACGAGCAAATACCGAATGCCCAGCTGATACTGGCGGGGCCGGATGACGGTTATCAGACGGAGACGGAAGATTTTATCCGGAAGCACAACCTCGAAGGCCGCATTAAGCTCGTGGGAATGCTGACCGACACCATCAAAAAAGAGGCATTGGCCGATGCGGATCTATTCGTTTCCCCCTCGTATTCCGAAGGCTTTTCGATCGCAGTACTTGAAGCGATGACCTCAGGCGTGCCTGCACTCGTGTCCGACCGGGTAGGTTTCGGCGACTACATCGCCCGCTACGATGCAGCCTACCTAACGCCTCTGACCAGCGATGGTGTGGCGGATGGCCTTCTTAAAATATTACAAGACAAGTCTTATGCGGAAGGCATCGCAAATCGAGCTTACAAGATGGTAACCGAAAATTTTGACATCCGCGTGGTTGCCAACCAGTTATTGGAAGAATACAAGAGAGTTCAAAAAAAGTAACTACATTTGCTCCCGAATGTAACCGCTGGCAGGCACCGAGATACAGGTCTGTTTTAATTCAAATATGGTCGATTTATCAGTCATTATTTTAACGCACAACGAATCCAAGCACATCGGCCGGTGCATTCAAAGCCTGTTACAGGTTACCGATAAGATTTTCATCGTCGATTCATATTCTACCGATGACACGGTGGCAATCGCGGAAAGCCTCGGTGCTACCGTGGTGCAGAATCCCTGGGTTTCGTACGCATTCCAGTTCAATTTCGGTATCCGGAACAACCCTTTCCAAACAGAATGGCTCATGCGCATGGACGCGGACGAGTACATTACACCTGAGCTTGCGCAGGAGCTGAACAACTCGCTCGCGAAAGTGCCGGAGAATGTTTCGGGACTTTACGTGAAACGCCGGGTGATTTTTATGGAAAAATGGATTCGCTGCGGCGGGTACTATCCGATCTGGCTACTGCGCGTGTGGCGGCGCGGGCTGGGCATTTGCGAGGAGCTATGGATGGACGAACACATCAAACTCAGCAGCGGCATCACCGCTCAGTTGCAGCACGATATCGTCGATCATAACCTCAATAACCTCACCTGGTGGACGCAAAAGCATAACAATTACGCAATCCGCGAGGTCATCGACCTGTTGAACATTAAATATAACTTTGATAGCAAGGAAACGGTCGAGCCGAGTTTCTGGGGCAGCCAGGAGCAACGTACGCGTTTCCTGAAAATCAAATATGCCAATATGCCGCTGTTTACGAGGCCGTTTATCTACTTTACATACAGGTACTTCGTAAAATTGGGCTTCCTGGATGGAACAAAGGGACTCATATGGCACGTTTTACAGGGGTTTTGGTACCGTTTCCTGGTGGATGCCAAGATTTACGAAGTATATCACCGTGTAGGACGCGACAAAGAAGCTATTATATCACATTTCAGGACGGAATATGGAAAAGACCTCAGAAACCCAAACCAATCTGTCCGTTTATAACAACGATTGGTATAATCCGGGCGGTTATCCGAAGCTGGTGATCTGGTATTTGCTGAACCGTTTGTTCATCCACACACATATTCCCTACCCTTCGGCATTCAAGGTCGCGTTGCTCCGTTTGTTCGGCGCGAAGATCGGCAAAGGGGTCGTGATCAAGCCTAAGGTGAATGTGAAATACCCCTGGTTCCTGCAAATAGGCGACCACGTATGGATCGGCGAGAATGTGTGGATCGACAACCTCACATTGGTGACTATTGAATCAAATGCATGCCTGTCGCAGGGAGCGATGCTTCTGACCGGCAACCATAATTATAGAAAAAGCACTTTTGACCTGATTGTGAAGCCCATAACGCTTGGCGCAGGCTCCTGGATCGGTGCGCAGGCGACGGTTTGCCCGGGCGTGCAAGTAGGCTCGCATGCGCTGCTGACCGTCGGATCGGTGGCTACAAGCCATATGGAGCCTTATGGAATTTACCAGGGAAATCCTGCGAAATACATTAAAACAAGAACTATAACCAATTGAAAGTAAGCATACTTACTGTTGTATATAATGGTGCGGCGACGATCCGCCACTGCATTGAATCCGTTCTCGGGCAAGATTACCCGGATATCGAGTACATTATCGTGGACGGAAACTCCAAAGATGGAACCCAGGAGATTGTGCAGTCATACGGTGACAAAATCGCCCGTTTTTTAAGTGAACCCGATGCCGGAATCTACGATGCCATGAACAAAGGCATACAATTGGCAACCGGTGATGTAATAGGAATCCTGAATGCCGACGATTTTTACGCGTATCCGTCGGTGATCAGTGAAGTGGCCGGAGTGCTGGCATCCAGCAACGCCGACGCTTCCTATGGCGATTTGGAATATATTGACGCGAACGATGCAACGGTGGTACGCAGAAAATGGGTCTCTGGTGCATACAAGGTGGGCGCATTTCTGAATGGATGGATGCCGCCACACCCTACCTTTTTCGTCAGGAAAGAGGTCTACAACACACACGGGCACTTCCGCCTCGATCTGGGAAGCGCAGCAGATTACGAACTGATGCTGCGCTTTGTACATCGTGAAAACATCAAGCTTGCTTACCTACCCAAGGTCCTCGTGAAAATGAGGGCTGGCGGCGTCAGCAACAGCACACTAAAGAACCGTATCGCGGCCAACCAGAACGACCGGCTGGCCTGGAAAATCAACAATCTGAAACCGCGGTTTTATACTTTGTGGTTAAAACCTTTGAGAAAAATTATACAATTTATTTAGGGCCGAAAAGTCAACGCAAGTACCTTAAACCAGATAGTA
>DATMSL010000985.1:0-2688 GCA_035565435.1 Dyadobacter sp.
CAGGAAGGTTACCAAAAATGCTGATCCGGTGAACTCCTGGACTGTTTCGGATCATTTTCTCGTGGATGTAATGCCCGCATTCCGCATTGTTTTGAGCGAAAAAGGAGGGTATGGGCCGCAATCGACATTGTACTCGGTGCCGTTTAAGCTGCCCGCAACTTTGAAAATGAATGTGTTTGACAATGATGTCCATAACCGGGCGGAGAAGAAGGGCATTTCAAAAAACTCGGTTAAAATCCGTCTGGCAGATAGCGGAAAGGTGGTTGCGGAGTATCGGGTTAATCAGGCGGAAGTAATGCAGTTCAAAGAGCTGATCCGCAATGCGACGTTCAACCTGGCAGGGTATGAAGGGCAAATGGGGTATATAGAGGCGGTGGATAGTTCCCAGACGGGTTCGGTAGGAATCGGACACTTTGAACCAGCGGTGGTTACCATTCCCGGGCAGGGGCCGTCTACTATTTCCGAGCAAAGAATTGCCGCGGCGGAAATCGCCGGAGAGTATCGCATTCAATCCCTTCAACCTGCCTTGAGGAGTATTTTGCAAACCAGATGGATGGATTACACGGTAAGAAGCGCCGCTGCGGCTGCGCTGATGAACATGGATCCGAAAGGGAATGTAAATGTGCTTTCGGAGGTATTCAACGATCCGGCAGAATTGCCGACTTTACGTGAGAAACTGGCTGTGGCGATGGGGCAGGCCGCATCTCCTTCCGTTTACGAAACATTGAAAAAGCAATTGGCGGGTGGGGCACGGAACCTTCAAATCGTGATTGCGAGTGTACTGGCAAACACCTCGGAAGGTATCGGGTATTTGCTGAACGCATTCGGGGACGAGGAACTTGGAGCGGATATTGCTACCGAGGTGCCGGTGCAGGAACGGCTTACCAACAATGCGGATGCTTCGCAGCAAACACAAATGCGGCGGTTGCTCGAAGCCGGCGCATCCGAGCGCGAGGAACGTCAGAAGCTGATCGATGCGCGCATCGCGAATTTCAAACCAGCTACTGCGTTTTCGGATGCGGGAAAGGTCATTTTCGTACAGAATTGCAGCGGTTGCCATCAGATCCAGGGATCGGGAGGGCTCGTCGGCCCGCAGCTTGACGGAATCGGGAACTGGGGACACAAGGCATTGACGCAAAAAATCCTTGATCCCAACAGGAATATAACTGAGGCGTTTCGTACTTATAATATCACATTGAAAAATGAAAAGACCCTCACGGGCTTGTACCGCAGGACAGAAGGCGAGACGATCGTGTTTGCGGACATGACAGGGCAGGAGTTTTCGGTGGCGAAAGGCGATATGAAAGAATACCGGGCGTCCAAATACACGCTAATGCCCGACCAGTTCCGGAATATCATTCCTGAAAAGGACTTTTACGCACTACTTGACTATCTGCTGGGGGTAAAATGATATTTGAGTATTAATCCTAACCCATAAAATCCGATGCTGTTAACCGGAAGAGTGCTGAAATGGTTTTGTTTGATCAATATAATTGCTTGTGCCTGGACCAATGCGTCAGCGCAGAAGAAAGCGAAGAGCGGATCAGCGCTCACATTTAAAAAAACGGAGCTTACCAAGCGATTCATAGCGGAAGGTGCCGCGATGGGCGATGTGAATAAAGATGGTAAAAAGGACATCCTTTCGGGGGCCTATTGGTTCGAAGCGCCTGATTGGAAGGAGCATGAACTCGCCAAGCCGCAGGAATTTATAGTGAATGGCAGTTACAGCGATTCTTTCCTGGATTTTGCCATGGATGTGAATCAGGATGGATGGATTGATCTTATCCGTATCGATTGGCCAGGTAAGGCTGCTGCCTGGCACGAGAACCCGCAAAACAAACCGGGGCATTGGCCGGTGCATACCATTTATTCTTCGGTAGGGAATGAGTCGCCGCAGCTGGTGGATATTGATGGTGACGGTCGGTTGGATCTGCTTTGCAATGATCCGACGGGTAAGAAGGTGATCTGGCTGAAATGCCCTTCCAAAAAGGGCGAAACGAACTGGGAGAAATATGTGATCAGCAACGATCCGAATAACTCTACGCATATGTATACGCACGGCATCGGCTATGGCGACATTAACGGCGATGGCCGGAAAGATGTGCTTGTGCGGAGCGGATGGTGGGAGGGACCGGCGGAAGGACCCGCCAAGTATCCCAAAGACAAGGACTGGAAATTCCATCCCGCCGATTTGGGACAGGATTGTTCTCAAATGTATGTTTTGGATTTAAACGGCGACGGCCTGAACGACGTACTCAGCGCCTCCGCGCACAACTACGGCATCTGGTGGCATGAGCAGCGGAAGGAGGGTAATGGAACAGTCTGGATCCATCACGACATCGATAAAACGATTTCGCAGACACACGGTTTGGCATTGAAAGATATGAATGGCGACGGGCACCCTGATTTCATTACGGGCAAGCGCTATTTCGCACACAATGGAAACGATCCGGGAGAGTTCGAGCCTGCATTTATATCATGGTTTGAATACAAACCCGGTAAGGTGCCGACCTGGATCAGGCATGATATTGATGACAATTCGGGTGTAGGCCTGCATGTGACCGTCGAAGACCTGAATGGCGACGGCTTACTTGACATTGTTACCGGCAATAAAAAAGGTGTACGCATTTTTACACAGCAAAAAGGGAAGTAAGCGCGGATGAAGTTTGGCATCAACACCTATCTGTT
>DATMSL010000986.1:0-10052 GCA_035565435.1 Dyadobacter sp.
CATTCAAAAGTTTACAGCCGTTCAAAGCACCCTGAAAAGGGATTTCGAGATACACCCACGTTGCATCCGCTTCCTGTTCTTTTCCGACATATTTGATAAGCGTATTTTTTTTCTGACTATCTGTCAAGACAAATGATTTGCGAATGTATTCTTCAACGAACCGATCATTTTGATCATTGTCCTTAATCACAAAACGTTGTTTGGAGTGGCTTTGCGACAGTGCTTTTTCAAGATCATCCGTAAATATCCGGATACTTACTTCGAACGATCGCGACGAAGCATTGTATTGCATTTGTGTCACCGAAACGTGGTAGTCGTGCTTCGGTTTGAAGGACGTCAGGAGGAGTAGGGAGGAAAGGAGGAAAGGGAGGAAAGGGAGGAAGGAGGAAAGGGAGGAAGGAGAAAATTCCCTTTCTTCCCCTTCCTCCATTCTCCCCTTCCTCCCTTTTAGAATACCGCTTTCCATACGTCGTTGAAAATGGCGAATGCCATCAGGCCCAACAGGAGTACCATGCCTACTTTCTGGGCGTTTTCAAGGAATTTGTCGGAAGGCTTGCGGCCTGAGATGATTTCATATGAAAGGATTACCGCATGGCCGCCGTCCAATGCAGGGATAGGCAATGCATTCATGAATGCGAGCACCATTGATAGTAAGCCGGTCAATTGCCAGAAACGGCCCCAGTCCCAAACGCCACCAAACATACGTGCGATGCCGATTGGCCCGCTCAGTGCTTTGGAAGCGGAAACTTCACCGCGGAATATTTTACCGAAACCTTTGATATTGTTATACACCACACCAAAAGCATTTTCTGTGCCAACGGTTACAGCTTCGCCGAAAGTATACTGAACGACTGTAGAGTTGAGAAGGCTTTCGGGATAGAATCCGAGCGTACCGTCTTCGGTGATAGCTGCTTTCAATGATTTTTGTGTGCCACCGCGCTGCACCACCAGAATGGCTTCTTTTCCTTTCAGTTTTTCGAGTTCCGCCTGCAATTCGTGGAAGAAATGGATGGGCGTACCGTTGATCGACGTAATCTGGTCGCCTGCTTCCACGCCTGCTTTTTCGGCGGGCATTCCCGGAATCAGTTCGGCGATTTTAAACGGTTCCATCGCGCGGATGAAATTCCGTTTCTCATCGGGGTCGGATAGTTTTTCGATGAAATTGTTGGGAATTTCGATCTGTACTTCCTGGCCGTTGCGGTTAACAGTGTAAGAGCTGTTGCTTCCCAGGAACACCTCGGGACCAATCACATCACTGAAATCCGTGAAAGGCTTACCATTCACACGCACGATTTTGTCACCCGTTTTCAGGCCGATCTCCTGTGCAAGCTCACCTGCTACGATACCATATTTATTGACTTCGTCGATCGAAAGGAACTGCTTGCCTTCGTGATAAGCGATAGCGATGAAGATGACGATCCCGACGACCACGTTCACGATAATACCGCCGAGCATCACGATCAGCCGTTGCCAGGCTGGTTTCGAGCGGAATTCCCACGGTTGCGGCTCCTGGCTCATCGTCTCGGTGTCCATCGACTCGTCGATCATGCCGGAAATTTTCACAAACCCGCCCAGCGGGATAGCGCCTATGCCATATTCTGTTTCGCCTTTCTGAAAACTGAAAATTTTAGGAGGAAAGCCTATAAAGTATTTTTCAACCCTCATTCCGAACAATTTTGCGGCGGCCATGTGCCCCCACTCATGCAACCCCACCAGGATCGACAGGCCCAGGATAAGCTGCCCTGCCATGATCAATATTTCCAATGCTTTCTGTAATTCCATTCAGGTTTTGTAATCGTTACGGGTTAATTGTTAATCAAAAAAAGTTCGACTTCCGCTACCGGATCAGTGTTTTAAACGTAAATGTAAACAGTAAAGTTACGCAAATCCGCAAACAACCGTACAAATGCCCGGTATCAGTGTGCAAGCGGGGTTTTGTCGGGTCCAATAGCGATGCCCATCATCCGCATCAGCTCCGATGCGTTGAAACTCCGGCAGATCCCTTCGTGCAAACGGTAGTCGAAATGCAGCTGGCCGTTTTCCACATCCGACCGGAAATGGAAGTTGTGAATGTAAGTCTCGGTAGCGCCCCACTCGCCGAGTTCGAGGTCATGGGTGGATACCATCCCGGATGCTTTTTTGGCATGCAGCTGGCGGATGAGCGCCTCCGCACCCCGGTGGCGGTCGGCGGAGTTGGTACCTTTGAGGATTTCATCCAGTAAATAGAAAACAGGGGCGTGAGCCTGTTCGTCGGCCAGTTCAAGGAGTTTCCGGAGCCTTTTTAGTTCTGCATAAAAAGAAGAAGTGCTTTCTTCCAGCGAGTCCTGCGTGCGCATACTGCTGAATACCCGCACAGGCGAGCAAGCGAATGCGCCGGCGCTCACGACGGCGCCCATTTGCGCGAGTACGAGATTTAAACCAATAGTTCTCAAAAAAGTACTCTTCCCGGACATATTTGAGCCGGTTACGAGGATCGTTTTGCCCGTACCCTGCATGGCGAAATCGTTACTGATCCGTTTTGCCGCGGAAATCAGCGGATGGCCAAGCGAAGTCGCAGCGATGGTAACTTCAGCAGTATCATTGACAACCGGCACAATATACTCCGGATGGGCAAATGCGTGGCCTGCCAGGCTGTTCATCGCCTCGGTATCGGCCAGTACGTCCAGCCAGTCGTTGAGGTGCTGGTGATGTATAGCCTTCCAGTCTTCGAGGCTGGCGAGGCAGTGCATATCCCAGAGTGTGGGAATGCCGATGAAAACGGCGAAGTAAGGATTGTTGCGGTAATCCAGTTTTTCGAAGAGGTTACCCACCTTCGCTAATGCAGCCGAAGAGCCGGTAATCTGGGCCTTTCTTGTTTCCCACCACGTCGACCGATACGGTGCGTGCTCCGCTTTTTTCAACAAATCGGAATAAGCGGTGAGCGTTTGCCCCATCGATGTCGTGCGGTTGGCGAGTAGTTTCACAAAATCGGCGTAGCGGCCCAATATGAAGAGATGGATTCCGAGACTGATCAACACTGCAATGCCTGGCAGGATGCCCGCGAAATACAATATTGCGATCAAAAGCGTCAGTAAAGGGTACCAGCGCAATGACAATGTATTTTTCAATGGTGCAGGAAATGGTTCAACGACCCATTCCTGAAATTCGCCCACGTGCTTGGCTGCGTGCTCGTGAAGCAAGGCGGTCGCCTCCCATTGCTGGATGAGTTCGGGGTGATGGCTGAAATCGGTGGCGGCTGCCTGCCGGAGGCTTACCTCGGTTGCGTTGGCCGGGTTTTTGAGCCAGTTGGCGAGCCGACGGCTTCCTTCGGCGGTACGGCTGCGGTTGAGTAGTTTGAATAGAGAAAACTCGCCGAAAATATCCAGGTCATCAGAGTAATTATGGTCTTTTTCGCGGAATTCCGAGCCTGTTTCATGCCTTTTGAAGCGGAGATCGAGGCGAGCCAGTTCATCGTCATTAATGGCTACCAGGTTTCGCTGAAAGTTCCGGTTAGTACGGGCTTCCTGCTGCTTCCGCATGAGGATAAGGAAGATTACGAGCAATACCAATATCCCTATCCCCCAATAGATGACGCCGGTTTTGTTCCATACCACCGCCAGTATCACCATGCCGGCAAACGCGGCTAATCGCAGCAGGGCTATATTTTTAAATCTTTCATGTTCCTTTTGTTCCGCTATGGCCGCTTTTTCTTTTTGGTTTTGAAAAAATATTCGGGATGCGGATTGGATTGGTTCAGCGTTTTTCATGAAAGGGTTTCAACGTTTTCAAATTGTAGTTTGATGAGATTGGCGTACAGGCCATCAGGAATAGTGCTCAATGCCTGGTGCGTTCCCGACTCAGCGATCCGGCCTTCGCGCAGGACATAGATCATATCGACTTTCCGGATGGTAGCCAGGCGGTGGGCGATCACGATCGTCGTGCGGTTTTTCATCAGCTCGTCCAATGCGATTTGTACAAGCTTTTCCGATTCCGCGTCGAGCGAACTGGTCGCTTCGTCGAGAATGAGGATTTTAGGATCTTTTAGAATAGCCCTTGCAATGGCGATACGCTGCCGCTGGCCGCCGGAGAGTTTAATGCCCCGCTCACCGACGATGGTCTCAAAACCTTCGGGAAAGGACTCGATAAATTCCAGCGCATGGGCGCGTTCGGCGGCGTCAATGATGGCTTCACGCGAGGCGGAAGGTTTTCCGTATGCAATGTTTTCGTAGATCGTCCCGCCAAAAAGCATCACCTCCTGCGGCACAATCGCGATGTTTTTCCTTAATGCCGAAAGGCCATATTCCCTCACCGGCTTGCCGTCGACGAGTATTTCGCCGGATTGATATTCGTAAAAGCGCATCAGGAGTTGTACAATGGTAGACTTGCCGGCACCGCTGTATCCTACCAATGCAATTTTCTCGCCCGCCTGTACATCTAGTGAAACGCCTTTCAAAACCGGGAGGTCGGGCCTTGAAGGATAAGCAAAATGTACGTCCTGGTAAGTTACCTGGCCTTCTATGTGACTTGCTTCTGTATTTTTCGCTTCTTCGGCGGAAATTTCCGGTGTTTCGCCGAGGATCTCGAAAATGCGTTCCGATGCGCCCACCGTGCGATTAATCTGCGCGTACAAATCGCCCATCCCGCTAATCGACGCGCCGATAAAGGTGGTGTAAAGAATAAATGTAAAAAGATCGGAAAGCCCGAACTCCCCCGCCTGCACCAATGCTGCGCCGTACCAGATCACGCCCACGATCCCGCCGAACATCGCAAAAATGATGAACGAAGCGAAAGCTCCCCGGAATCGCGCAGCATGTAATGAAAGATCGATCACGCGGTCGAGGATCGTCCGGTAACGATGGATTTCGAGCGGTTCATTGGTAAATGCTTTCACCACATGCACGGACTGAAGTGTTTCTTCCACCACTACGTTCGCTGCCGCATATTGGTCCTGCGCCTTGCGTGCGAGCACCCGCGTATGACGGCCGAAGAATACCGAAGCCACACCCAGCACGGGCACCGTGGCGAGCATAAAGAGCGTCAGCTTCCAGGAAGTATAAAACAGAATGGACATTCCGACGATCAGCGTCGCCATCTGCCGGAAAAGCTCGGCGAGGGTAAACGACAGCAAACCTTGCAGCTGGGATACATCGGAGGTAATGCGGCTGGTGAGCTCTCCCACACGCCGCTCTTCGAGATATGGAACAGGTAATGTGATGATTTTGCTGAAAACATCCATCCGGATATTATTGACAGCTTTTTCACTGACTTTAGAAAAAAGATATATCCGGAAATAGGAGAATACCGCCTGTCCAAGCAACACGACGAAGAGCAACAATGTGATCTGGTTGATCGTAAACGGGGATTTACCCTCTATGACTTCGATAATGCTTCCTACCAGCTTCGGAAATGCGAGCGACGTGCCGGTGGACAACACAAGGAATAGCATTCCCGCCGCGAACATCATACGGTAGGGATGCAGGTAGCGGAGTAGCTGTATGGTAATTTTCAGGCCTTCCCATTTGATTTTTCTTATCGCAAATGGAGACGGGGTTTCATTGTTGGCCATTAGAATATGAGTACACCGGAAATCAGTTTTTAACCGGCTTTGATTAACATTCGATAGTTAGCCCGCAAAAGTACGCATTATTTCAAAGCCGTCCGGGCAGGACCATCCGGGCAGGACCACCCTGGAAGGGCTACCCGGGCAGGGCATTAACACCAAGTTTACGTGCGATTGTGGTTAAAAATTCCTAATTTTTCAATGAACGGACGATGTGTCTTTTTGCCGGTGTAAAAATGTTGTAAAAAACTTGCAAACCCCAGGCAACCCTGTGCCGGATTCCCTCGTATAGGTTAAAAAAGCAAATAGCATGCCCGAGTATAACTCCGCCGTTCTTCAAGAACTACTCGACGGCTGTTTACAGAAAAACCGCCGCAGTCAGGAGCTGTTGTACAAGCAGTTCTACGGCTATGCTATGAGCATTTGCTTGCGCTATACACGCAGCCGGGAAGAGGCGAAAGAAATACTCAACGATGGATTCTTGAAGGTTTTCACGAAGCTCGATAGTTTCGATGCAAGCCGATCGTTTAAAACCTGGTTGAGCAGAATCATGATTAATACAGCCCTCGATCATTACAGACAGGAAGTTCGCAGAGATGTTTTTGACGACGTGGAAGTCGCAGAGCAGGTGTCCGTCGATGAAACGGTTATCAGCAAGCTTTCACATGATGAGCTGGTCGGGCTGATCCAGCGCCTGACACCGGCGTACCGGCTGGTATTCAGCTTGTCGGTTATTGATGGCTACACACACGAAGAAATTGCAGAACAACTGAATATTTCAGTTGGGGCGTCAAAGTCCAATTTGTCGCGTGCAAGGGAAAAGTTGAGAGAAATGTTATCCAAGATTAAAATTGATGACTATGATAGAGTTGCCAGATGACGAACTGGACAAGCTCTTCAGAAAGTCATCAGAAGAGCTTGATCCGACATACGAACCCGATGACTGGAATGACCTGCGTAAGCGACTCGATAAGCAGGATGGAAGAACTCCGGCCGGATGGTGGCGGAAATGGTGGCCGCTGGGCGTACTGGCGCTGCTGATACCGGCGGGGATTGCGCTCTATTTCATGGAAGAGGAGAAGGGAGGAAAGGAGGATGGAGGAAGGAATGTTACGTTGGAGCGGGAGAATGGAGTAGTTAAGGAGGATGGAGGAAGTGAGAGAGGGGTAGTGGAGGAAGGAGGCATGAAGGACGGTAGCGGCGAGTCAGATATTGTTAGCGAGTCAGGTGTGGGCACGGAGTCAGGTGTTGTCAGCGAGTCAGGTGTGGTCAGGAAGTCGGGAGATCTGAAAGAGCAAGCCGTAAAAACAGCTGCGGGTGTTGATAAAGGAAATCTGACTGTGGATAATGCAAATGAATTGGTTGCTAAGAGAAATAAAGTTGGTGGTAATGGCAAAAAAGGTATTGGTAGCGAACTAAAAGCCAGTGAAAAAGAGACTGGTAAATCTTCCTCGAAATCAGAATTGAATGCTGCTGTTGGTAACAATGGCAGAAAACCATTGCCCCGGAGCCAATCTAAGGCAGGCGGAGTGTTCTTAGAGCCTAACCGCTCAAAAGTGGAAGGAGGCGACGGGGCTCTTTCTATTCAAAACAATGCAAAAGCGCAAGGCAAGGAGACGTCCTTGCCGCAAGCAACGGGCCGGCAGGACGGCAATGCGGCTCCGACGGAGATACAGCCCGTACTTGCTGGCGAATCGCTGACAAAAGCAGATGAACCGGACCACGCATTGATTTCTGCATCTGCATTGGATAGTAAGGCGTTGAAATGGAATGCATTGCCTTTGCCCGGGGTTTCCGCGCCCGAGCAGGAGGTTACGGCCGAACCTGCGCCCAAGCAATCGACCATGTCTGCAGATGACCGACCACTGATGGTAGTCAGATTTGGCTATTCACCGGATCTGAGCACGGTAGGCTTGAAGGATTTTTCAAAGCCCGGAACGTCGGTGTCGCTGTTGGTCGAATATTCGGTTTTGCCAAGATTGTATTTGCAAAGCGGCGCGGTTTGGAGCAGAAAGGATTACTATGCTCCCGCAGAGGCCTATCAGTTACCCAAGCATGGTTATTACCCGCCGCTGGCATTGAGCGGAATAGACGGTGTGTGTAAAGTGCTGGAAGTACCGCTGAATGTGCGCTATGATATTGCGTTGGGCGAAAGGTCGCGCTGGTTTGCGACAGGCGGTTTTTCATCCTACCATATGAATAGTGAGAAATATAAATACTATTACATCGACCCTAACGACCCTAATGCGCAGACAAAGCGGGGTTGGAATGGAGAAACCGGTTGGTACTGGCTCAGCCACGCCAATATTTCAGCCGGCTACGAATACAGAATATCCCGTAAACTATCGCTCCTCGCGGAGCCTTCTATCCGGATGCCGCTCAAACGCGTGGGCTACGGAAAAGTGAACCTCATTACTACGGGCCTTTGGCTATCGGTGCGCTACACCCCTGTTTTCAAGTGAGCACTATGCCCACATTATCGCTGAATTGTATCTTCTAATTAATTTATTATTGCTATGAACTCAATTGAAAAAGGAAGCATGAAAAGAGGCGAATTCCTGAGAAGTCTTGGGCTCAGTACCTCAACGTTAATGGCATTCTATTGCCTCGGCACCACTATGACGGCCTGCGGATCGAAAGACGATGATCCTAATCCGAATCCAGATCCGGGTACCGGCGGCAGCGGAATAACAGGCACCACAAGCGGCACGGCGATCAATTTCACGGTTGATATGACTAAATCTCCCTACGACGAGCTGAAAACGGCTGGTAACGGTAAGGTAATCGGAGATGTGCTCGTAGCCAAAACGAGCGGCGGCAGTTATGTGGCGTTGAGCAAAATTTGCACGCACGAAGGAAATGAAGTCCGGTACCGGTCTACTTCTAACGACGTTTTCTGCCAGACTCATGGTTCTACGTTCAGCACTTCCGGGGCGGTGACGAATGGTCCTGCCACAACTCCGCTAAAAACGTATAACGTAACCGTTTCTTCCGACGGCAATACCTTAACGGTGAAAGCTTAATTCAAAATGACTATGAAAGTACTCCGCCTACTCGTGATGTTGATGGGTTCATCAACAGTATTATATGCACAGGACGACTTGCTGAACGAGTTGTCGAAACAGGACAGTGCGCAAACCGTTCCAGTCACCGCCACTTTCAAATCGACCCGCGTGGTGAATGGCCAATCGGTGGAAACGATGAAAAAGAAGCACCTCGATCTGCGTATTTCGCACCGTTTCGGCAAGCTGAACTCTGGCGCATACCAGTTCTTCGGCCTCGACCAGGCTACGATGCGGCTGGGTTTCGAATATGGATTGACGGACGATCTGATGATCGGCGTAGGCCGCAGCACGTCGCAGAAGGTGTATGATTTTTTTGGTAAATATAAATTGCTGAAACAGAGCACCGGCGCACGTAATATCCCGGTTTCGGTGACATTGTTCGGTGGAACAGGCGTGGCCACGGTGGATAAGGAGCGCGATTTTCAGGACAAACTGTATTACTCCGCCCAGGTGCTGGTGGCGCGGAAATTCGGGGAGCGCTTGTCGCTGCAACTGTCGCCAACCTATTTGTATCGTACCATGCCGGACGTGACGGGTGACGAAAAAGTACTTTTCGCGGTGGGGATCGGCGGTCGTTTCAAGCTCTCGAAACGCGTTTCACTGAACGGTGAATATTTCTATACCGCTCGCGAAAAGAATACTTTGACAGCCCCTTACCACGATTCCATGTCGTTTGGCGTCGATATCGAAACCGGCGGGCACGTTTTCCAACTGCATTTTACCAACTCCCTCGGCATGATCGAGAAACAATTCATCGGCGAAACCACCGGCAGCTGGGGTAAAGGGGATATCCATTACGGGTTCAACATTTCCCGTACATTCAGCTTTGACAAGAAGAACAAGAAGCAGCCAAACTGATCCAGACTATGAAACTGCATTTTTATCGCGTGGCCTGCGTGGCCATGTTCAGTACCGCTTTGCTTTCAGGAACCGCATTTGCACAAATGTTTGCCACTTCGGGCGGTAACACGCAATTCTCGGCCTCGACTCCTTTGGAGAATATTGAAGCGGAGAATAAAAAGTCGCAGGTGATCCTGAATACGGCCAACAACGAGATCGCGATCCGGATGAACATGCGT
Organism: Dyadobacter sp.; assembly: GCA_035565435.1. Taxonomy (GTDB): domain Bacteria; phylum Bacteroidota; class Bacteroidia; order Cytophagales; family Spirosomataceae; genus Dyadobacter. The sequence continues at coordinate 9,684 of DATMSL010000986.1, forward strand.
GAGTTCTCTTTTCCCAATAAACTGATGCAGGAGCATTTCAATGAAAACTACATTGAATCGGAAAAGTATCCGACAGCTACGTTTTCAGGAAAAGTAGATAAGGCACCGGATTATACCAAAAACGGCGATTACGATGTGTCAGCGACCGGAAAATTTACGGTTCACGGCGTTACCAGGGAGCGGACGATCAAAGGGAAGATGAAGATCGAGGGCGGAAAGATCACGATCAGTTCCGATTTTGAAGTAGCGCTCGTGGACCACAAGATCGAAGTGCCGAGTGTGGTTTTCGTCAAAATCGCGCAGGTAATCAAAGTGAAGGCGCAATATGTACTGTCTCCTAAAAAATGATAAAGACCCGGCAACATTTAA
>DATMSL010000987.1:0-1866 GCA_035565435.1 Dyadobacter sp.
CTATTTGATACCCTGCATTGGCGGAAGCCGTCATCACCTTACCTGTAATACCAAACTGTTGGTTGATCAGGTAAGAGAAATTAGCCGAAGTGCTCAGCTTCTTCTTGAAAAAGGAATAGTTGGTGCCCACCGTCGGACCATAAAATTTCACATTGCCCGTCATGGAAGAGTCGCCGGCCGGGAGGCCCGACTGGGTGTAGGAAAGCATCAGGTTTGCTCCCAACCCGGATTGATTGTGCGTCAGGAAATAGCCGATGTTTACATTTTCATTGTTGTTTTCCGTGCTCGAAGCTGTGTTTTCGTTTAAATCGGAAAGCTGCTGATGCGTGCCTGTTGCATTGAACACGTGGGACATTTCCTGGCCCAGGATTGAATAGCGGAGATTTACCGTCGCCGACAAGTTGTTCTGCGCAATACGCAATGTGTCTATCAACGGCCTGATACCCGCCTTTTGATTCAAACCGTAGGTGGACAGCGATATGTCAACACCGAACTCCGGCTGAGGGTTGAGCGAAACCATCAGCGAGCCAATCGTACGCCCGGTGCGGACGTTTTTGTTTTTGGCCAGATTATCATACTGAATTCCATAGCTTCCCGCAATTCGTGCTTTCCCTTTCAAAAGGTTGAGTGTGGGAGCCACGGTGTAGCTCTGAATATCACTCTGGAAATAGTACGCACCCATCGTCTGAAAATTAGGGTCGATGCGCTTGTACTGTAACTTGACAGAGCCCCATTTGCTTTGGTAGCCCAGCGCTGCCTGGGTAGCCTGCGTTAGTTGTGTTGAAAGGCGGGGTGTAATCATTTTGCCCAAAAACTTCGCCAGGAAATTGCTCCCCTCGGCAGCAACCTCGGACGAGCGCATGTCACGTGTGTAAGAGCTCACGGCCGCATCCACCTCCACTGAAATATGTTTCACAAGCAGCAAACGCGAGCTAAGGCCCACCACCAGATTTTCAGCCGGAACAATGCTCTGTTCTGGTGTTGAGACCACGCCCGAAATCGAATTCGTGTCGTCCCTGGCGCGCAATACCAGCAGATCGACATAATTATTGGGTTTACCGTAACCGACTTTAAAAGCATAACCAGTTCTTTTAAACGACGGGATAGTATTAGGATCGGCAATGTTTGACGATATCGCTTTATTAAACCTGCCGTACACAGCGCCGATCCTGAGCAAACCCGGATTGAGCTCTATACCGCCACCCAAAAAAGTATGGCCGGCCAGCGTGAATGGAGAGAATGTCACGTTTCGGTAGCCGGCGTGCACAGTCGTCCATTTGTAGGAAGGGCTAAGTCCGAACTGGTTGAAAGGCTGGCGAAAACTGGTGCCTTGATTGCCCAAAACACCCGAAAACGGCAATGTGATCCCTCCCGGAAGTGACACGGTCATGGCACCGCTCAACCCGAAAGGGTTCGGTTGGTTGCGTCCTGCCATACCGCTTGACCGGTATAAGCCAGCGTAAGCATTCAGCCCCCCAGATAGTTGTACTATCCTGGACTTGCCGCCGGTGCTTTGCGCAACTCCGACCAGGCAATAAAAGCATTGCATCAACACGATTCCGAGACATGTAAAACTGGCTTTCATAGCTTATGAACAACTAATCGGGACATGAGAAGCAAGTCCCGGTTTGACGCTATGAATCTAGAAGTTTCGTACAGCAGGCACCTTTGATAATCGATGAACGTGGCCAAAAAATCGCTGGACGGAAAACCTCAGTCACGTTTAAACAATTGATTTTTCGGGCGCACTATATTCCTTTTTGAATGCTAGACGGGAAACAAACTACAATAGATAAATAGCGCGCAACAAAAGGGTGGTCGCCTTACGTACCAAGAAGGCGTAGGAGAAAATCCGGTATTTATATA
>DATMSL010000988.1:0-5915 GCA_035565435.1 Dyadobacter sp.
CGACGAGCATTGGGACCTATTCAAATACAGTCCGGCATTTGCGCTCGTTTTTGGCATACTGTCCATTATGCCCACGTTCGTCGGCCTGTTTTTCTGGAACCTGATCAATGTGGCGGTGCTCTTCTTTTCGGTTTATTTTCTTCCAAGAATCGATTTGCGGACGAAAGGGCTTATGGTCAGTTTTATGCTGGTGGAGCTCCTTACCGCCACGCAAAACGAGCAAAGTAACGCCCTGATCGCCGGCTTGCTGCTGTTTGCATTCGGTTTTCTGGAAAGGGATAAATACTGGATGGCCTCGCTGTGCGTCGTGTCGACGATCTTTATCAAACTATTCGGTATTGTTGCCCTGGCATTGTATCTGCTCTATCCGAACAAACTCAAACTGGCCTACACGACCGCCGCATGGGTTGTTTTACTTACTATACTGCCGATCGTCGCCGTAACGCCTGAGCAATTTGTTGTGCTGTATAAAACCTGGTGGAAGCTCCTCGCCGCCGACCGCGACTTTTCCGACGGCCTCTCCGTGATAGGCTGGTTAAAAATCTGGTTCTCGCTGGATATCAATAAAACTTATGTCAATCTCGCCGGAATGGCTCTGTTTTGTCTGCCGCTGTTGAAAATCAAATCATACAGCAATTTCGTTTTTCGTGCATTGATGCTGGCTTCGGTGCTGGTGTGGGTAGTGATTTTCAACCACCGCGCGGAATCACCGACCTTTATCATTGCCATTGCAGGCGTGGCGGTCTGGTATTACTTGCAGGCGCCTACCAGACTAAACTATATACTGCTCGTACTAGCATTTGTATTCACCACTTTATCGCCTACCGATCTGTTTCCCCGATTTATCCGAAATACGTACTTCTGGCCGTATGTCGTGAAGGCCGTACCCTGCATTCTCATCTGGGGCAAGGTCATTTATGATCTGCTCTTTACCGAACTGCTTCCCCGGCCAACAGAAGCGGAGTTGGCATCATGAGGTAGTTGCAAAAAAAGCGTTACAGGAATGCTGCGGCGGCATCCTGTAACGCAAAAACTATGACAACGTGAATTAATTCACTCCTAAAAGCGTGCGACTCACTTCACGTACCTCCTTGGTAGACAGATAAATACTCTTGACGATCTTCTCGTTGTCATTGGAGATTTCGAGCGTGTAAACGCCATCACCCATTTCATCAAACTTTATTTTCCGGCCGGTTTTCGTAATATACTTAGGTACGAATTCCTCGTGAAGTAGGTTTCCCTTGTTGTCCAGCAGGCGAATCGCCACCTTTTCGCCTTTCTCTTTTTCCATCATCACATTCATCGACATTGTGTTGCGCACGCGGTACATACCTACGCGAAACTTTTCACAAGTGTTGTTTTTACATTCCGTTTTCGATGAAACAATCGGATCGGCCTGCACCTGGGCAGCGACGGTAAATAATGCGAATGTAGCAGCAACGGCGGTTTTTAAGATGTTTGGCATGGCTCTTGAAGGTTAACTGATTGGTAAGTTGAGTTGATTTCGAACCAATGAGGTAACCGATCAGGCCATTGTTGCATACAAAGTTTGGACGGCAAAATAGGAGGTTAAGCGGTACTAACCTCCAATCGCAATCATCTCCCGATTCTGCTCGTATTCCGATTTGGCTTTTTGTTCGGAGAAGCTGGCGTGGCCGCCGTGGGCGAAGTGCTTTTTCTTGAAATGCTTGTAAATGAGTTGGCGAACATCTTCGCCTTTACGCAATGGCGTCAGCAGATCGACTTCGGAAGTATCAAAAAGGCAGTTTTTGAGCTTTCCGTCAGCGGTGAGGCGGATACGGTTGCAGCCTTCGCAGAATGGGTGGGTGACTGTGCCGATAATTCCGAACGTGCCAGCGCCTCCATTGACCTGAAACCGCCGGGCAGTATCGTGCAACTCACCTGCAACAGGCTGAAATTCAAATTCCTGACCGATCGCCGCCAGCAAATCGGCATAGGAAACGATTTTGGACATATCCCATTGATTGCCTTTGAAAGGCATGAATTCGATAAAACGAACGTGGAGGTTAGGCTCCGCGAGCGTCATCCTCACAAAGTCATTGACCTCATCGTCATTCGTACCCCGCATAACCACCATATTAACCTTCACCACAAAGCCGTCATTCAGCAGCAAGCGAATGTGGTCAAGCGTTTTACCAAAATGATCACGTTTGGTAATCGAGCGGAAACGTTCTTCCTGAAGCGTATCCAGGCTGACGTTCAAAGAAGTAACCCCGGCTGCTTTCAATTCCGGCATGAAGTGATCTATATAAACGGCATTCGTAGTCAGCGTAAGTGAAGCAGGAAGCTTGCCGAGATCGGAAATGATTTCACCGGCATCCTTGCGGACCAGCGGCTCGCCGCCGGTAAGCCGGATTTTTTCAACACCCATTTCCACAAACAGACCTGCCAGATAAGCGATTTCATCAGCCTGCATGAGCCATTTGGAGGGCATGAATTGCATATCCTCCTGCGGCATACAATAGGTACAACGGAGATTGCACTTATCCGTCAGCGAAATGCGCAGATAAGTGTGCTTGCGACCAAATGTATCTACAATAGGCAATGCCATCGGTTGTTGCTAATCGTGTTTTTTCCCTTCCAAAACATTAAAAACGTGCAAAACATGCGGAAATAGCGCATTAATATATTCTGTTACACCACCCGTGCTTCCGGGCATGGTAATGACCAGCATTTCACCAATAAAACCAGCCACAGAACGCGACAACATCGAAGTCGGAACACGCTCCTGGCCGTATTGGCGCGCCGTCTCCGCAATGCCCGGAATCTCCCGGTCGAGCAGCTCCGAAACCGCCTCAGGCGTCACATCGCGGGGCGACAAGCCGGTACCGCCGGTAACGAGGACCATATTGTATCCAGCGCCTTGCAATGAATGCAATTTATTCTGAATGAACGCCTTGTCGTCGGCAATGATGCTGTAATCGCTAACTTCCAGTTTGAAGGCTTTTAGTTTTTCGATGATCTTCTTGCCGGATCTGTCTTCGCCAATGCCATTTGCAATACTATCGGAGCAAACTACCACTGCGGTTTTCAAGCCTTCTGGTGCAGATTTGCGGTCGCTTTTCCCTCCTTTTTTCTCCAATAACCGGATATTTCGTATTTCTACACCTTTGTCGATCGGTTTGAGCATGTCATACATCGTCAGCGCCACCACCGACGCCCCGTGCATGGCTTCCACCTCTACACCCGTTTTATATATTGTTTTGACAGTCAGCTCAATGACGATCGTTAAATCTTCAATCCGGTATTGAACACCGGTATATTCCACCGGGATCGGATGGCAGTCGGGCAGCAAATCGGGCGTTTTCTTCACGGCCAAAAAGCCCGCGGCTTTGGCCATTTCAAACACATCGCCTTTCGGTACGGTCCGGTTTTGAATCGCCTCCACAGTCTCGGGCTTGCTTACCTGCACAATAGCTTGCGCAGTGGCAATGCGAAGTGTGTTGGTTTTATGAGTAATGTCGACCATTAAATATTCTGAATCGTTTTAAACGTCAGGTATTGTCATGTGTGGTCAGATATAGTCACGTATTGCCAGGTGTTGTTTTTCTAATACAATACATGACAATTAATGACCTCCTGACAACACCTGACTACGTATTTTCCTTCCAGACATGCTGCCCCGCGTCACCCACCAGCTCCTTCCCAAATATGGGCACATTGGCTTTAATTTCTTCCACAATATACTCCGAAGCCTCGAATGCCGCCCTGCGGTGCGGAGATGATACGAACACAAAAAGGCTGATCTCGCCCGTACGTACGAGGCCCAGGCTGTGGTATATATGCATACACGTGAGCTCGAATCTGGCAAATGCAGCCTCCCGGATGTTGTGAAATGCCTGCTCTGCCATTTCCTCGTAGGCCGTGTAGTCGATGCCTGTCACGGCACCGCCTTCCTTCTGGTCTGCGCGGATTTGCCCGAGAAAGATCGCGTGCGCACCAATACCCGTTTTGGATTGGTGGCTCGCTATCGACTTCGCGACAAAATCGGGGCTGATCGGCCCCTGAACAAATACCTTTTTGGGTTTATGTGCTTTTTCCATGTCCTCCTGTTATCCTCCTGCAAACGGCGGAAGCAATGCAATCTCGGCCGGGGTTTCGATCAAAACAAAATCCTCCGAAATTTTCTGGTTAACCGCTATTTTAAACTTTTTGTCGCGCATGGCCGGATATTTGTCCAGCATTTGCGCACGGAACTGACCTACCGTCAGACCGCCGGCCGCATTCCAGACTTCGTCCGACAGCCCGGCGATCTCCGCCAGCATCCCGAAATATTTGACTTGAAAACTCATTGGTACCTGATATCCGTTCCATTCAATAACCCGTATCCGGTCCGCCGGGTTCAGAGCGGAAGCAAATGCACCTCCACCAGCTCACCCGCTTCGACCCTATTTTGCGCCACAGGCAGGTAAATAATTGCATTCGCAACCGCAAACGAGCCGATCACGAACGACTCCTGCCCGTCGAGCGACACCACTTCATCACCCTCCACCCGCGCTTTCAGGAATTCGTCGCGCTCGCCATCGAAGCGGTAGGCATGCCGTAAAGGCAGTTTCACCGACCTTAGGAACGGCTCTTTGCTACCCATTATTTTCTTCAATGCGGGTAATACATATTCGTAATAACAAACCAGCGACGACGCGGGATTACCGGGCAATGCGAAAATCAGTTTTTCACCCTTCTTCCCAAAAAGAAGCGGCTTACCGGGCTTTTGTCGCACTTTATAGAAGATCGTCTCGGCTCCCAATGCTTCCAATGCTTTGCCCACAAAATCGTAATCGCCTACCGAAATCCCTCCGGAGGCCAAAACGATGTCGCACTGTTCCACCAATGCACTCAACGCACCAATAGTAGCATCCAGATCATCCGAAGCATAGGTTATCGAAACCTCGGCAATCCCCGCTTGCTTCAATGCTGCTTGCAGCATCGCGGAATTGGACTCGTATATCTTCCCGGGAACCAATGCCTCTCCGGCTTTCAGCAATTCATCACCGGTAACCAGCAAACCAACCCGAGGTTTGGAATGAACGATCACTTCATTCACATTCATTCCCTTCAAAAAACCGACTGCACCTGGCGAAATGAGCGTCCCTACGTGCAATGCAACCACTCCCTGGGCGATCTGCTGCCCTGCACGACGGACATTTTTGCCTTCCACAACCGGAAACTCATGAATTTGCACAGCACCATCGACGGGCGACGTATTTTCCTGCATCACCACAGCAGTCGCGCCCTCGGGCACAGGCGCACCTGTGAATATGCGTACGGCCGTGCCAGCGCTCACAACCGGCAAATCCGCCTGACCCGCCTTCGATTCGCCTGCGAGGCGCAGCGATGTCCCAGCTTCGGTTACATCAGAATGCACGATCGCGTACCCATCCATCGACGACTGCCTGAATGGCGGAAGCGCTATCGGCGAAACCACATCTGCCGCAAGATAACTACCTATGGCCTGTTCCAATGGTATTTGCACCGTTGGCAGCGTTACGGTATTTGCAATAATTCTCCTTTTTGCCTCGTTGACTGTGACCATATTTCAAAAAATACCATGCAGAAAGTGCAAGTTAACACATTCGCGGGTGCAAATGGAACAGCTTGAATTGTCGCCGAAAAACCGGTTTGGGATTACAATTGGCGACATTTTCCACAATAATACCATTATCCCCACAGAATACATATTTGTAACCAACTGACCATCAATAGTTAAAACTTACACTAAAAAGCCCGCCCCTTGCTATAATTACATTTAATGCAAGATTTTGCATTTGGTACTAAGTGCTTTTTACCAATTAAAATTTCACGTTCAGTCCGGCTGGCGCGGTTTTTATTCAGGATCATTTGCCGAAGGCCAAATGTAGCGTTCTTATTTTTGTCCTAGAACTACTTTTAACAAA
>DATMSL010000989.1:0-11885 GCA_035565435.1 Dyadobacter sp.
ATGAAGGAAGGAACATCACTCAAAAGGAGGCGTATAACCTGCTGGATGGCAGATCTGTCAATAAAGACCTAGCAAATAAAGACGGGCAGCTGCACAACGCATGGCTAAAGCTCGACTTTAAGGAAACAACCCCCAACGGCAATTTCAAAGTTCGCCAATTCAGCCCCCAGTATGGATTTGAACTTGAAAAAGCGATAGAAAAACACCCGATTAAGGAGCTTGCAGATCCACAGGAAAGGGTCAGGCTGTTGGAATCCTTGGAACGCGGGAATCGCCAGGCTGTAACTTTCGTCGGCGACGGTGACCAAAAACGGTTCATCGAAGCAAATCCCCAGTTCAAATCTATTACCGTCTACGACGAGAATCAAAAAAGAATCCGTCAGTCAGGTGCTGACGAGACGCACAAAAGTATAGGGCAGACTGAGAAAAAGAACCATCAGCAGGGCAATAAGGAATTGCCGGGTGAGGAAGAGAAAAGTGAAGGTAACAGCAAGAAACGCAGCGTGAAGGTATGATCAATTCCGATTCGCAAAATTCTGCACTCGAATTCCTAACTTCTTTCTTTAGGCGGATACAAAAAGACCCTAAAATCGGCCCGTCGCACATCGCGCTTTACCTGACGATATGGAAGGAAGCGATTTCATCGACCCCCCCCGGTCACCTTGCGATTTATAGCCGGCCACTGATGAAAGGAGCAAAAATTAACAGTAGCTCGACATATTCCAGGATTCTCAGGGACCTGTGTAACGGCGGCTACATTCGTTTTGAACCTTCGTACTTTCACAACCAACCTAGTAAGTACCGATTAGTCCCGCCATAACAGGGTCGAATTTGATCTGACAAACATGGCGTGCAAATGTTCGTTTGGGAGAGCTCTCGACTATTTTATATAGTCACCTCGAGAAGATTTTTCCATTTATTTCATCAAGGCTCAATGCTCAAAAAAACCGCCAGTCATAGGATACACTAAGGTATTTCAGGGCAATACCGATTATTGTATAACTTTTCTTATGTTAAATAGGATCTTAGAAAATGTCAACCGTTACCCTTTTGAGTGGCGGAAACTTCGTTTAGTCACCGTTAATGGGAAGTCCATGTAGCGGATCTTTTGAGCATTGGGGTTCTGCCGCCTTTCTTCGCATTTGATCATATAGCTACTACACTGGATTAAAGCCGATCTTGGCAAGATAAAATTTGGCTAGTTTATTTTTGGCTGTGTGAATACAAAAACTCCATTTGCGGTCTTTACCCAAATCCTTACGATTAGCGCACTCTATTATCCGGCTTCTGTGTGCGCACAAATTCAACCTGGTAGCCTGACATTAACGCTCGAGCAGCTGTTTGCCAAATGGAATACAGATGATGCGCCAGGCTGCGCTGCTGGCATTGTTCAGGGCGACAAGCTGGTTTATACAAAGGGTTTCGGACGAGCATATTTGGAAAACAAAATTCTCAATACACCAGCTACGGTGTTCTACATGTGCTCCGTATCCAAGCATAGGCGCTGTAATAGCTCAAAAGAAAGCGCAAGGGTTCGGCCTCTGTAAACCCGAGAATTGACCTTACAGGCAATTCAGAAAGGAAAAGTTACAAGGATAGGCAATGCTGGAACACGCAAGGCCAATATGCAGGCAACTGAACTGGCCGCGCTGTACCGTAGTAAAGATATTACCTATGCCCAAATAGCGGACAAACTGAATCAAACCCATTAACAAACGAGGCTCAAAAGTACGTTCATATTTCAGTTTGCCCCGACAGTATTCCTATGGTCCGATATCATATCCGCTTGGAATTGCGTCAACCAAGCATCTTCATTTTTTCCGACAAATCGACGATATTTTTTACTTTGAGTTTTTTGTAAATGTTTGCTTTTATAGTACTAATTGTACTTTCCTTTAGTTCTAGCATTTTAGCTATAGCAAACACTTTACTTCCATCCAGCAGGAGTGGCATTACAAGTCTTTCCCGGGCCGATAATGCCTGGAAAGGATTGTGATCTGAAGAACTTACATTCGATATTATTTGCGAGAGTAGTCGTTCCTGTATTGTTGTACTGAAATAGGTTTTCGATTCGAGCACCATATCGATCGCGATCCGCAACTCGTCGCCGGACGCTTGTTTGGACAGAAAGCCATGTGCACCGGAAGAAACCGCCGGGAGCGCATAAGTAGCCTCGCTCATCGACGAATAGACCAATATCTTACCTACCCGCCCCGTCGCGCGCATTTCGCGGATCGCTTGCATACCCGCGCCGGGAATGCCTATTTCAATAATCGTCACATCAAAAGACTGGTTTTCAATCACATTCATGGCTTCTTCCAGCTGCGCCGCGAGCATCACCCTGGCCTGTGGTTTGTGGTCTTTCACTTCCCGTTTAATGGCCGCCCGCATGAGTGGATGGCCGTCGATCACGAGGATTTTCATAGGTAAATCGTGGGTTATAGCTTATGAATTGGTGTAGTAAAAAAATGACGGTTGCCCGTAACGAACGGGCAACCGTACATGCTCCTATTGAATGTGGACGAACTTGTGTGTGTGAACAGATCCGTCCGTGTGCGTTATGTGAACTATATAAACTCCTGATTCAAGCCGAGAGACATCGATACTGCCTGATTCTACCGGTCCTGAACCATAAACCCTGATACCCGAGAGGTTATCGATACGAACCGATTTGACCTGACTCCAGCTGGTCACTTTGAGGTTGAGCGTTGTCGCTACCGGGTTTGGATAAATGCTGCTTTCCAGCTTGCTGTCGAAACGCACGCTGCGGATACTGCTGAATGCAAAGCTGCTATCCCGGTCGATCATTTTCAAGCGATATACGATAGCGCCAGCCTCTGGCTGGTGACCGCCGTTAGCGCCAACCTCCGGTTGGTGATCGGTAAAGCTGTACGCGTTCCGTACCTCGCTCTCCCCTGCCGCCTTCACGCTTCCAATCACCGTCCACGTCTTGCCGTCGACACCGCGCTGCACCTCGAACCGGTCGCTATTCGCTTCCCCGGCAGTAACCCAGCTCAATTCCACCACATTTTCACGCGCGGTTGCCAGGAACGACACCAGTTTCACCGGAAGCGGAGCATCCCAGCGTACCGTGTAAGGCACCGGTGACGACTGTTCGCCCGCCTCATCCAGGTAAGCATATTCGAAGGTAACATTGGTATAACCCGTGCCGGTCAGTTTGATGGCCATCAATGCCGGGTCGTAGTTAGGAATCACCTGTCCTTGCGTGACGAGCGCACCATTGTAATACAGCTCGGCCGTGCCAGGCAACGCCGTGATCACCACCGTACGGTTTTTGGCAGAACCATTCAGTGTGCCATCTTCCGTGTCGTTTCCGGTCAGCTGGTTGGGCGACGATGTGCCCGATCCTCCGCTGGAATGTGTGCCGTTCAATGCAATGGTGGCATTAGGCACCGGCTGATCGATAAGGAAATCTTTCGAATCGGCCAATGGTGGCTGCTGGATACCGAAATTGGCATTGCTCACATTCTGCCCTGCCACTGCTACATTGGTCAGGATACCGTTTACTGCTTCGTCGCTGCCCACGCCTGCACCCAGATTTTCGCCGGTGTTGATCCAGCCGTCGGGGAGGTTAGCGTTGGTAGAGCCAGCCGCATTCTGGTGCAACACGATGCTGTAAGTACCCGCGGCAGTCGCACCGAAATCATAGGTACCATCCGCATTTACCGCCACCGTTTTCACGGCCGCTCCATTGGCATTCACGAGTGTTACGTAAAGTCCGTTCGGCAACGTTTGCGCATTACTTGCATTCACCGTCACATCTTTCAGCCCGTTACCGTCGTGGAACACATTCCCCGACAGGTTTGCAGGCGCCAGACACGCCTCTGGCGCATTGATCGTCACATTCACGGTTCTCACCAACTGGCATTGGCCTGCATTGTCGGTCACGGTTACGGTGTAAGCTCCGGCCGCATTGGTGGTAACTGTCGGATTAGCTACAAATGCGTTGGAAAGGCCTGTGGCGGGGCTCCATGTATAAGAATAATCGCCCGTTGAGGTTACAGTCAGAGGCAATGTACCCGTGCTACCCGCGCAAAGTGCCAGGTCGCCGGCAGTGGCCGTAATCGTGTTTGGGTTCACTACTACTATCACCTCCTTGTAGTTGCTGCAACCGGTCGCTGTAATAGTTTGGGTTAAACGATAGGTGCGCGTTCCCGAACCGGTAATCGTCGTGGTAGGGCTGTTAGGGCTCCCCACACCGGCAACCGGCGTCCATTGCCAGGTGCTTCCCACGGCAGGATTGGCCACTGAAAGGGTCGTCGTACCGCCTTCACAAATAGCGGTGCTACCCGTAATATTGAAATTCGCAGGTGAATTGACGGTAACCACGATCTGATCGGTGGTGGTACAGCCGTTGACAGTCACTGCCACCGTGTAAGTAGTCGTAGTCGTCGGTTTCACGGTGGGCTGCGCAACAGTGTTCGCACCAACAACACCGGCACCGGTCCACGCATAAGTAGCGCCGTCGATGGCCGGTGTACCGATCACCACCGATTCGCCGGGGCAAACGGCTACGTCCACGCCTGCATTGGCGGTCGGGGTAACTGTTACTGTGTCTTTGAAAACACATCCGCTTGCCAGGGTTACGGTTACAATGTAATCTGTTTTGCCTGTCACGGTCGCTGTTGGGTTCGCGGCAGTAGCATTGCTCAATCCGGTAGCAGGCGACCACGCGTAAGTGGCGCCCGCCGGTGCGGCAGGGTTACCTGCGGCGCCGTAACCGATCTCGATCGGACCTACCGGACAAAGTGTTTTGTCGGTCAGTTCCAAAGCTGAAACCGCGTTTACAGTTAACACAACCTGATCGGCGATTGGTGTTGCACAGCCCGGATAGCTCACTTTCACTACGTAGGTAGTTGTTGTAGAAGGATTTAGCACAGTGGGATTAGCGGCTGTGTTGCTACTCAAACCGGTAGCCGGCGTAACCCCATCTGCCAAAAACCATTCGTACTGCGCAAAAGGCTCCGCTGCATTGCCCAGCTCGATCGCCTCACCTTCGCAGGTAATCTTCGCTGCTCCCGCGTATTCGCCGGCAGTTACCGAGTTACTGAGTACCACTTCGTCCGTCGCGGTACAGCCCGATGCCGGATCGGTAACTGTCAATGTGAACGTCTGCGGTGTGCCCGATGCGAACTGCACCTGAGGCTGTGCATCCGTCGGCCCGGTACCGTTAGCCCATGCTGCATTGGTCGGCGTCCAGGCATATTGCCAGTTGGTACCAGCCGGTGCCGCGGAACCTAAGGTAATGGTCGCTCCGTTGCAAACGGTCCTGTCGTTGCCTGCGGCCGCTACCGGGGTGGCTACATTTACAATAACGGTATCCCGACTTTTACAACCGGAAGCGGTTTCAGTGATCAGAATGCGGAATTGGCTACTGGTATTGACCGTCGCGTACGGGTTGGCAATGGCTGCATTGTCCAGGCCGGCAGTCGGAGTCCATTCGTAGGCAAATCCTGCCACCGGCGTGCTGCCGATGCGTACCGGCGTGCCTGCGCAGGCATATTTGTCCTCCGCGGTAAATACCGGCAAGGCCCAGCCCGGCGGATTGATTGCAATCGTTTTTACACAGCTGATAGATGCATCGTATTTATTGGTAATGGTCACCGTAATGGTCGCCTGCGCCGTCGAAGTAATGTTAACGGTCGCTGCACGGGCATTGTCCACCAGGTTGGCCGGGCTCCATGAGAAATTATAGTCGGATGCATTGCTCAGCGAGGTGCCCAGTTTCAATGCAGCTCCTCCGAACACTTTGGGACACCCCTGACCCGAAAGCGTCACGATTTCGAAATCACACGAACCCGGACCACCCGAGCAAGGCTGTACCGATACATCCGCGCTGCATTGTACGCCATTCAGGCTCACGGTGCGGCGGAAAGTAGTAATACCGGTGTTGCTTTTCAGGTAGGCATTTTTGCCCCCTTCCGAAGTTTGCAGCACCGCGCCACCTCCGGAAACCACGCTCCAGGCGTAGGTAGTACCCGGCGCATTGTCTTCGTCGATATGTTTGCTCCAAACAGGGCCGCAAACGGTTTCGTCCTGATCGGAAATGCGGTTATTGAGCACGGCTACTTTCACCTGGTCGGTAAATGTACAGCCGGTTTTCACTGCGGTAACTGTATAATTGGCCACTCCTCCCGTTACACCGGCAGTACCCGCATTGAAAACAGGGTTTGCCACCTGCGAGTTGTTCAGATATTGTCCGGTAGTCCAGGTGTAGGCAAATGTATTGTCGGCAGTGCCGCCGAGCGTTACCGAACTGTTTTTGCAAATGGTTTTGTCTTCCCCTGCGAATGCGACCGTTCCGTTAGGTGCTGCAACGGGAGTCACGGTTACGTTGGAAACCGAAGAACAGGTACCGCCGCCCTTGCGCTGCACCGTTACCGTCACACGGTATACGGTTGTCACGGTCGGATTGGCGATTGGTTGCGCACAGGTGGTGCAGCTGAGTGTAGTGATAGGGTCGCCCGAAATGCGCGTCCATGCATAAGATACCATCGGACTTACCACCGGCGCAGTACCGATTTGTACGCCGCCTGTTCCTTGGCAGACAGATTTAGCAGGGCCCGCGGCAGCTACCGCAGGTACTATCGTCACCTGGTCGATATCCACACATCCGGCTGCGTCGCTCACCTGCAATGTATACGTGGTCGCCTGTGTTACGGCCGGGGTTGTCCACGAAGCATTCGTGGCCAGCGGTGTACCATCGCTGGTGCTCCCCTGGAACCATTGATAAGTAAAGGAACCTGACCCGCCCGTCGCCGAGCCATTGAGGGTAACCGTATTGGCGGGCGCGGCACAAACATACCATTGCGGGCCATCCGCATTAGCCACCGGTGCCGCATTGGCGCCGATCACTACCTCTGCTACCTGCGATGAATCGATCTGCGTCAGTGCGCAATCCTGGCCATAGATTTTAACCAGACGGCGATAATAGGCAGTAGTTTGCGAAGCTTCCGGCTGTAAATTTCTGAATGTTTCACCTGGAATATCCTGCCACGGGCCGGTAGCCGCGTCGGCTTTCTGCCATTGGAAATACAGCTGGCTGCGATAGCCCGCCGGTGCGGTAATGCTTACTGTATTGCCCGTAATCACTCCGGGGATACCCAGCACGCACGCACTTTGCGACATAGGTGTTAAGTTGCTGGCCGAAACCGAGAGGTCGGCTGGCAATGCGTTCTGGTTGAACTTGACGATCATTCCGTCCGATGTTCCCTGCAATCCGGACTGATGGCTACCTGGGGTGGCCAGGGCGGCACTAAACGTCGTGAAGCCGAGCAAAATGCCTCCGTCGCTCGCCAGTGCCATATTTGATGTATTTGGCATCATGGCGTATTGGCCAGCGGTTGTTGTTCCTCCCTCATTTCCGGCGCCGCCAAAGTAGGTTCCCCAGAGTCTTTGCCCGGTAGCGATGTTGAATTTGTTAATGAACACATCTGCACTTCCGCCAGGCGTTGACTGATAGGCACATTCGCTGGCCAACCCACCTCCATTTGCGGTCGAGCTCCCGATGATGAGCAAATTACCCTGGCCATCCAACGCGCCATCCAATGCCCTCGCATAGTTCGTTCCGGTTGATATCGCCCCCAGGTATGTGCCGCTCAGGTAATGGCCTGCCAAATCGAAGCTGACCCATATCGCGTCGCGGGCAGCTGCCAGGGTGGTACGGTATGCACCGGGCGAGGCTATCCCGAAAGATGCATTGGTGCTTCCCATCATGTGAAGCCTTCCGTTTGCCTCGTCGACTTTCAATCCGGTAACAGAGGAATTGAAAAACCTGGTCCATATCCTGGCACCCGTGCTGCCATTAAATTTACCGATATAGCCCGTTTGGACATTGGCTCCCTCGCCAACACCCGACGCGAAACCGGCATCGTCCGTCTCGCTCGTGCCAGAACCGCCCACATAAATGTTACCGTCACTCCCCAAATCCAGCGCCAGACCCGATTCAGGTCCCAATGAAAGCGTTTTTTCGGTCGGACCAGCTATGAATGTCCCCCATTGTCTTACGCCCGAAGCATTAAACTTCACCAGATAGGATGTATTACACCCGCCGTCCGTCCGGAATGCACCCGGCGTGGCAATATCACCGGGTTGGGCAGTGGATAACGGGAAAATGTTAAGGGAACTTCCACCAAGCGCATACAAATTACCTTGCGCGTCAACCTTGATATTTTCAATAAATCCGCCATGAATATTGGTTCCCGCTCCTCCATAGTAACTGGCCCACGTCCGTTGACCAGTTGCGGCATCGAACTTTGCCAGGAACGGTATTTCTACATTGGTGCCCGTCAGTTGGTTATCAACATTATAACTCGCCTGATGTGCCCCGGCTGTCGCCAGCCCTTCGCTATTCGACTCCCCACCGATATAAACCTGGCCATTCCGGACGGCAATCGCATAAGCCTGTTCCGCATTAGGCCCGCCATAATAGGTGGCCCACTGCCGTACTCCCGCGCCGTTGAATTTGGCGATAAAGAAATCGTTTCCACCCGCCAAAGTACCCTGATGAGCGCCATTAGATGCGATATTAGCGGTACTGGAAGTGGTTCCCACCGCGTACACGTTACCGCTTTCATCGGTGTCGATGGCCGTGATGGCATCAGAACCCGCCCCACCGTAATACGTTGCCCATTCCAGGTTGGGTGAAGGATCGATAACGAGCGTCTGGCGTTTGTCGTAGGCTGGAACCTGAAATGCAAACAGGTTTTGCCCCAAATTTTTGTAAGACACTTCCAGCGGCTTACGGTTGCTCCCTACCCAGCTAGCCGGGATATGCTCCCGCAATGGGCCGTTACCGGTTTCCATGACAATGCGTCCGTGGTTGAGGGCCACTTTTTTGCTGCCACGGTAGCGCAGCTGAATGCGCGCGGGATCGGCGCCGGGATGCACGATGAAATTATATTCTACTTGCTTGCCCGATTTCGGATCCGCGACAAATTCCAGGTCGATACCCGGGTAAATGTCGACGTAAGTAATGCGTTGAAAATCGCGGACATCCCGGAATTCTCCACGCTCATTAATCACGTTGCTCACTGCGGGGCCGGGCTGGTCGGCGGCCAGTGCCGCGTGTGGATTAGCTCCTACCAGCTCGATATCCACGCGGTGAAACTTGCCCGAGTGTTCATTTTGGCGGAGATGGGTATCGTAACTGAAACCGCTATGCCGCAGCTGCACCTTGAGCGGACCATTTTGGAGCAGGTATTTTACCCCGCTGTTCGGCTTCCCGTCCTGATCGACGAGCTGACCTTTGTTTTCGATAAAGCCTGCGCGGTATGCGTTGACAGACTTTGAGGATGTGTTTGGCACATCGATGGCTGTTTTGCCTATGCGCGGCGGTTCCGGCAATGCCGGTTTTTGGGCGCAAACGGCAAAGGAAGTCCAGCCGCTGATGACCAGCGAAAGTAATAATCTTCTTTGCATAGAAGTTTGGATTTGAATTAAACTGATTTTTGGGGAATGCTAGTGGGTATTCATAAATGTATGGGGATTAAAAAGGGCAGGTGTGTATAGCGTAATACTCGTCCGACGCCACATGAAATAGAAAACGGTAATATCTATACGTAACCCCTGACCCGGGTAGTTTACACTGCTGCACGGGCTTGATATATTACGTGTCAAAACTAGTTAGAAATATTTCGCATTACATTGTCTCCAAGAAAAGTAACCCATAGAAACATTTCTATCATTTCAATAACTAACTGCCTTTTGAGCTAATTCAAATGTATCGGTGACATTCATCTTTTTGTAGATCCGCTTCTTATAAGTGCTTACCGTGTTGCATTTCAGATTGAACATGAAGGCGATTTCCTTCGTGGTTTTTCCCTGCACGACATGCGTCATGATCGCCCGCTCGCGGTGCGAGAGCCTTTCCAGCGATTCCAGCCCGTCTTTCTGATGGTCGGTGTCGATCATCATGATCAGCGAAGCCTGCAATTCGACGCTCATATATTTACCTCCCGCGCCTAACATGGCAATCGCTTTGGCCAGTTCTTCAGGTTTGGCGCGTTTCATGACGAACCCCTCGGCACCGGCGCGCAATGCGGGCAATGCAAAGATCCGCTCCGACATGCCGGAGTAGAACAATATGGAAATGCCGGGTTTGACCGATTTAAGCAGCTTGATGATTTCCGGCGAAACCAGCCCCTCGATTTTAACTTCCGTGATCACCACCTTGATATTGTTGTTTTCTTTGAGAATGGCACGTGCGGTTTTCAGGTCGGGGGCTTCGAAAAGCTGATATTCAGCTGATACTGTTTCCAGAAATAGCCGCATTCCAGTGCGCAGCAACGTTTGATCGTCGATGATGAGGATGTTCATGATGGTAAGGCCTGATGGCCGGGTAAGTAGCGCAATAGCTGCGTCCGGGCGTGACGTACGGGAGTAAAAAAGATTTGCCGGTGATACCGGTAAAAGTAGGGCGAAACGGCTTTTATTACAATACTCTCATCGCAAATAAGACATAGAATTATTTCTATTGCCTCAAAGCCGTTATTTACGATTATCTGTCATTCTTTTAGTATTAGCAACAGAATGATCGCTTATTTTGTATGAAATATACCCCGAAAACCCCAGTGTTGAGAGTCGTTAGTTTGTTATGGTGTCTGGTGTTTCAGGCGATTATTTTTCCGCTGGCCGCACAGACCATTGCTAAAAATCCCAATTACACGTTACGGCATTATTCCAGTGAGGACGGTCTGCCGCAGAATTCGGTAAAAGCCATTGCGCAGGACCGTGACGGTTTTTTGTGGCTGGCTACCGACATGGGGTTGGTCAGGTTCGATGGCCAGTCTTTCAAAACTTTCCGAAAAGAAGATCTTGGGACGCGCTCCGACCTCGTCATGTTTTTCGCCCCCGACCTGCGCGGGAGAAAGGATCGGATGTATGTGCTGAACGAACGCCTCGAGCACATCAAACTTGCCCGTGGAAACCCAACAATGGACAAAAATCTGCTCGAAAGCCATTTCCCAGGCGTACCCAAAGGCAAAGAACAATATAGTGGTTGGTCTTACGCCCAGAGCCTACCAGACCGATTTCGTAATGCATACCGTGTTTCCCATTACCTGTTTCTGCTTCCCGATGCCAGGGGTAGTTTTTACATGTGGCAAAAAGGCGGGCAGATCGATTTTTATCAGAACTGGAAAAAACAAAGGACGAATGCTACACAGGCGCATTCACCATTTGGGATTTTCAGGTTAGGGAAAAACCTATATCATGACGATCGGCGTGGGGGCATCGGACTTTTGGCGACCGATTCTGAAATGGTCAAAGTACCGGAGAAGGCAACGCTTACCCCTCTGAATAGCAAGGCCTCTCAGCTCGAACTGACAAAACCTTACGTTCTCTACTCCCATGATTTGTCAGGTAGCGCATTCATTTATCAGAATCAAAAGCTGTACCTGCTGTCGCAACGAAGCCCGGGAACTATTCAAACCAGCCTTCTGCTCAAAGACTTCGACTTTCAGCGAAACAATGTGGTTTCCGTGTTTTATGATGAAAAACACAAGAGGCTTTACCTAGGTACGCTCACGAACGGACTTTACATTTTCGATTTCCATGTTTTTGAAACATTGACTATCAACAGCAATGAACCGGAAGCCAATGTATTCTATTCACATATTCCCTTTTCGGACAGTACAGTATTAACGTCGTCATTTAATGTACTTGGTAAAAGGGCAAACAGGGAAACCATTGCATACAATCTTCAACCATTGGTCAACGGTTTTCCTATGAACCGGTTTAGTGTGCTCATCAGCCACTCAGGAGATGTCTGGTGTCGAAAAGAGAATCTTCTATTCTGGTTCGACGGTAAACGCAAAAAGTTAAAAGGGAAATGGAAAACAGATGGAGTAATCACGCCTGTTTAT
>DATMSL010000990.1:0-6814 GCA_035565435.1 Dyadobacter sp.
TATTTCCGTCGGCTAAAGTCGACGGTAGTTGATTTTCTAGTCTTTTCCGCCGGGTAAAGTCAACGGTAATTAATCTATTTCCGTCGACTTGAGTCGACGGCTGGCCGATAATTGCTCCATTTAAACCGTCGGTTCCCATCCTTTTTGATACTCGCGTTTCCAGAATTTTTCGGCCGCTTTGCTGCCTTTGATATGCCCGTTGCTTGGATCGATATTCAACGTCTCTCCGGAGCGAATCGCAATATTTCCCAACTGCGCCAGCAGCGTGCTCTGATGCCCGCCTACGATCTCTGCTGCCAGCGGAGTACCTTTTTTGATACCGTCAAAGAAATTCTGAATATGAAATGCATCCAGGCTCTGCGACGGGTTCATCTTATTGCGCGGGTCGATCACGAGGTCGTTTTTTACCTCCTTTACCAGCTTGTTGTCCAGGTCGTAAATCTTGTAATTATTCCCTTCCCCGATTTGTAATGAACCCTTTTCACCATAAAACACCACGCCCACAGAGCTGCCTTCGATCGTGCGGCCATTGCAGCTGCGGCCTTCCCAGGTCATACCGGTATTGTTCGCGAATTCGAGGTTAATTACCTGTGTATCGGGCGTTTCCCAATCGTCTTTATACCGGAAGCGGCCGCCTGACGAGGTTACGCGCGTCGGGAAATCCACTTGCAGGCCCCAGCGCATGAGGTCGAGCATGTGCGTACCGTTGTTGAGCGCCTCGCCGGTGCCCCAGTTCCAGAACCAGTGCCAGTTGTAATGCACGACGTTGTCCTTGAATGCGCGGCGCGGTGC
The DNA here is from genome assembly GCA_035565435.1 of Dyadobacter sp. Classification (GTDB taxonomy): domain Bacteria; phylum Bacteroidota; class Bacteroidia; order Cytophagales; family Spirosomataceae; genus Dyadobacter. Next base: position 793 of record DATMSL010000990.1, read on the forward strand.
TGGGCCTTGCCATAGTTCGAAGTCGAGCCAGGAAGGAACGGCAGTTTCTTTGCCGATGCCGATCGAAGCCCGGTTGTTGGTATACCAGCCTTTGGCAAAATATGCCCGCCCGATTACACCGTCGTGCACTTCTTTAATCCCGGCCGCCACATTCGGCCAGGAGCGGCGCTGGTTGCCCATTTGAATCACATTCTTGTATTTTTTCGCGACAGCCACGAGTAGTTCGCCTTCATGCGGGTTATGACTGCAAGGTTTTTCGAGATATACGTGCTTGCCTGCCTTTGAAGCTAAAATAGCCGCCGGCGCATGCCAGTGATCTGGTGCGGCCACTACGAGCGCATCCATATCCTTGTTTTCAAGCGCTTTGCGGAAGTCGGGAATGTTGGCAGGTTTTGATTTTTGCGTATCATTTACAATACCAATGCATTTCTCGGCGGCGCGGGTATCGACGTCGGAAATGGACACCACTTCGCAGTTCGGCTGCAATGCATAATTGGTCGCCAATGCAAGCCCGCGGCTGTTCACGCCCATCATGCCCACGCGTACCTTTTCATTCGCGCCGATGATTTTGGCATAGCTTTTCGGATTGAAACCGGGCAATACACCGCCAAAAGTGAATAATGCGCTTCCGGCCAGTGATTTTTTAAGAAAGTCACGACGGTCGTTATTTGAATTCAAATTTTCCATTGAGAAAAAGGTTAATGTCAGGTTATTGGAATGGATTAGGGATCTTATTGAAATGGGTTCGAAATCCGCACAAGGTCCTGGATAATCTTGCCCTCATGCTCGAAGCGGGCCAGTGTGTAAACAGCACCGTCGGTACCCACGGCGATAGAGTTCACGTAGGTTGGCCGCTCGCCGTCTTCATAAAAGATCGCCCCGTGGTCTTTATAAGTATTGGTAGGCAAATGATAGGTAATTAAATGCAGATTTTCCAATCCGCGCGCCGCGCCTTTGGCGATTTGATCCTCGCCTTTCACGCGTTTGCCTTCCTGGTAAATCGGGCCGCCGGTGAGGTAATAGATGGTTTCGCCATCCGGACCGAGCTGAAAACCGAGGTAGCCATAGCTGAACTGATCGAACATCCCGCTTTTGCGCGAAGGTTCGGAAGTAATGCGTTCCACGAGTTCAATTTTCTCCGCCCGTGGATCAAAACGGAAGAGGTAACCCGAGTTACCGTGCACGCCGTACGCTGCCTGCTCTTGGGGATGCCAGAAGATCTTCCGCCAGTTGTAGCACATGCTTCCCGGGCGCGTCGGGTCGTATTTGCCGAAATAATCCAGGCGCAGGTCTACATTTTCAAGTTTGTGCAGGATTTGGGTCTCAGGATTGTAGGTTAAAATATCCCCGTCGGCGGTCGAGAAATAAACATCGCCCAGCTCCGCATCTACAAACAGCGACCGGCAAAGCGAACGGAAATCGGTACCCGGCGTGCCTGCTTCGCCTTTGTGCGAAATGGGACCGAGGTTTTTCAGTACTTTTTGCTCAGTATCATAATGGACAAAATTGCCGTAAGGCCAGGTAATGCCATACAAATGTCCCCGGTCGCGGTCCATGGTCATGGATACCATCCCTTCGCCGTTCGGAACAGTAGCGAGGTCTTCAAATGTGCCGGTTTGCAGGTCATAGGAAAGGAAATGCCCGCCCGGATATAGTGTGTAGCCTTCGGGGGCCTGCTCGGGTAGCCGATCCATGCCGTCGATGAGCTGGTAGTAACCTACGTGCGTGGAGAAATAGAGCTTTCCGTTCCTTTCGTAGAAACGTACGTGGCTTTTGCCCTGCGGAATAGCTTTCAAATCCTTTTCACCACAAATTTCAGTCAGGTCTCCGAGGTGGGTAATACTTTCGTTGGCCGGGTCGCAGACAAACATTTGCCCGCCGATTTCGTGGTTATCCGACGACAGCAGGTAGTAAATCTTCCCGTCGCTCGCGGCCGAGAGCGCATTGTATGTGTCGTGCGCGCGCGAGAACCCGGAGTAATAATGCTTGGCAATCAATGGTTTCGGGTCGGTCAGCGGCTCGAAGGCTATGGAATAATCGATACTGTTCACGGGAAGAGGTACACTTTGGGTAAACACTAATTTTTAATAACCTTCGATTCCGGTTTGACGACACCGGCTTGTTTCGCCAGTTGCACCATTCCATTCAATATATCAATTTCGACGTCCGATGCCCAGGTAGCAGGCAGGCCGTACACAATGGCCGCTACCTCGCCCTCGTACCCGCCCTCGCGCAGGATGGTTGTGCTGGGAATGTAGGTCATTACATCATTGGAATAGCCCATCACGAAGGTGTCCTGGCCGAATATTTTCTTCAAATTAATGGCATAATCTACCACGAGTTCGCCGCCAAGCGTCATAATGGCCTGATCGCCGAGCTTCCACACTTGCAGGGGAAAAGGGTAGGAGGTCTGAAATGGCTTCTTCCCGTCGATCTGCGCGATCATTCGTTTGGCCCATCTTTGCTGGAAACCGGTTGCCTTTTCGGCCATAGCCGACAGCTGTTCACGGGTTGGAGCGGTGGTTAATGAGAGTGTTACCTCGTTATATGCCGTCGAAAGCTGCGGTGCTAATGGCTTCATTTCTTCACTCAATACCCGCTCCACAGCCGCTGCGAGCGTTTTACCATATTGAATCGCGAGCGGCACGGTGTGCCTCGGTAACGGGTTTTGATCCGCACCGGCTCCCTGGAAAAACAATGCGGTGGCGCCGGGGTATAGCTTTTCCAGTTCGATCTGTGCCCAGCCGGGATAGTCGCCAGACCATTGGTAACCATCCAGTACGGTAGGGTGGCAGGCATAGCCGAATGCAATGGCGATCATTTTGCCTTTCGCATCCGAAACTTTCAGCACTGGCACAGCCGCGTCGCCTGGCCCGGTGATTTCGGTCAATCTTTCCAAGGTGCCCGCATCGTTGTTCCGGCGGTTCACCTGGAAGCGCGCCACGCCATTGCGGGTTTCGATCGTGGCGGGTTGCAATGCTTTCAATGCATCGCCGGTCAGGGTCACGATCTGCTCGATGAGTTTGGCTGAGTATTGATCTATCTTCTTTTGATCATTTTCATTGATAGGATAAATATCCGACAGCGCTGCCCCGAGCACCGGCCCGGAATGCGTGTGTGAGCTGTTGAGGATAATCTGCGCTTTGGTCAGTTTATAGCGGTCGTTGATTTTCGCTCTGATCTCGTCAGACATCGCTTTGGGAAAGCCGAGTAAATCGGTCGTGATCAATACCGCCTGCTTACCATTCGCATCCTGAATGGCCAATGCTTTTGCCCAAATATCGTGCAGCTTGCCTTCGGACGCGTGCGCGCGCGCGGCAAAACCTGCCATCCACATCGGTTCGGCAGGCGTAATCGCTACCTTGGCCACGCCCGCTTTCCATCCCTGTGCACGTGTGGGGAGATAGGTCAAAAGCAGTAAAGACAATGCAATGGCTATTCTCATTTTTGTCCGAGTGTTTTGATCTTGTCGACATTGTGGTGGATCTTTTCGATGGCCGAAGCGATCGCTTTCATGTCATCCTTCGTGCCGAGCAGCATATTTTGGGTGAACCAAACGGCTTCCTCATTGCAAACTTTGTCGTTAACCGGGCATTTGTTGTGCTCATTGTATTTGTTGATATCCAGCATTTCCTTCGGATACATTCTTTGATAGTTCGCGGAGTCGAATGTGTCTTTCAGGTATGGTTGGGTATTTAAAGTGGCATATCCGCTCGAACACGGAACGCCTTCCGCTTTCAGCGCTTTGAGAAAAGCCTCCCGTGGAAGTCCCTTGAAACCATCCTTTTGATAACGGAAAGGGAACAGGTGAAACGCGCCCCGAGTGACTTTGTCGTATAATTTATAAGATACAATGCCGGGAATGTCCTTGATCAGCGATTTCAGGTAAGCGGCGTTTTCGTTGCGTGTAGTGGTTTGTGCATCGAGGCGTTTCATTTGAGCGATGCCGATGGCCGCCTGGTATTCCGAAAACCGGAGCTTGGTACCCTGCATGACGCTGCCGGTACTCACTGCACCAACAGCGGTTCCGTAAGGGTTCCCGAAATTGGTATAGGAAAAACAAAGGTCGATAAAGTGATCGTTATTGCTTACGATCGCTCCGCCCTCGCCGATAGGCAGATTCTTGGAATTTTGAAAACTGAAACAGCCCGCGTCGCCAATGGTACCGACTTTCTTTTGATCATACTCGGCCAAATGCGCCTGGCAGGCGTCCTCGATCACGAGTAGTTTATGCTTTTTGGCGATCGCCATAATGCGGTCCATATCCACGGGCAGGCCCAGGATGTGCACGGCCATGATAGCCTTGGTACGGGATGTGATTTTGGCTTCAATCTTCGCCGGGTCGATCTGGAATGTTTCGGCGTCGATGTCGACGAAAACCGGCATTGCGCCATTGGAAAGGATCGAAGAAACCGACGCAATAAATGTGTAAGGCGGTACCAACACCTCGTCGCCAGCCCCGATGCCCAGCTGATGAATAGCGGTTACCAGCGCATTGGTGCCGTTTACGACAGCCAGGCATCTTTTAACACCCAAAGCCGCCGCCCATTCCTTCTCAAACTGCGTTACCACATTTGCCCGCGACCAAATCCCGCTCCTGACTACTTCCAGGAGCTGCTTTTCGTCGGTGGCAGGGTTCCATTGCGGCCATACCGGCCATTTATCTTCCGCCCAGGCCGACGGCCCGCCCAATATCGCCGGCACCTGCGCCGACTTCGAGCCAATGACCGGAAGGGCGGATACGGAGGAGGAAGCGAGGGCCACACCCAGCCCCGCCAGTGAATTCTGTTTAAGAAACGTTCTTCGCGACAATCGGGAGCTGAATGCTTTCATGAGACAATGGATTAAGGGTTGATTTTGGGAGCTTATTTTTTGCTGGCTTTGGCGAGCACGCTTTCCAGCGTCACGCTCTTGCCGCCCTGGCGTTTGCTTTCATCGGCAGCCTCCATGAAAGCAAATATTTCAATAGTTTCCTCTGGCGTAACTGGTACTTCGCCGGTTTTGAAATACTTAATAATATCGACTAAAAGTGGTTCATAACCGCCGTACGGACCTAAAACTTTGTTGCCGTCTTCGGTGAAAACAGTGCCGCCGTAATCGTGCTTCCCGGTGCGTGTTCCGCGGAACGTGCCGGTGCGGCCGTCGCCCCAAATGCCTACCACGATGTCCGTGTTAGGCGTGTTCACGCGCGTTACGCTCTTGCAACCCGTGCCCATGACCGTGTAAAGTGTCTCTACGCCGTGGATACCGTACCAAAAGAAGTCCGGGTGTGTTTTTTCCAGAACGGCCGGGCTATACGTATCCGCACCCAGCACCTTTTTCTTGTCGATGCTTTCGATACCTTTAATGTAGCGCAGCGAGGATGCTGTGAAAATGGGAATATTATATTTTTTAGATGCTTCGTAAATTTTCAAAGTGTCCGACAGCGAGGCGGCGACAGGCTTGTCGATGAACATTCTTTTACCTGCTTTGAAAACCTCCAGCGCCTGTTCCAAATGCAGACGGCCGTCATTGGTTTCAAGCAATATTACATCTGTTCTGCTTAGCAACTCCTTGATCGAACCGACAATTTCGACGCCCATTTTCTTCACTTCTTCGATGTAGCCGGGAATGCGTTTCACGCTCGACTCGATGTCCTTACTGCCGTAAGGGTAGGCGGCCACCACTTTATAGCCATCATAAACCGCATTGGGCTGTTCGGCATTCAGTGCTTTCGCGAATGCGATGGCATGCGAGGTGTCGAGCCCGATAATCCCGACCCGCTTACCGTCGGCAGGCCGCGTTAGAGCTGGCCGCGCCAATGCAGGCAATGGATTCATTAAACCCAGACCGATACCGGCGGTTGCCGATTGAAAAATAAACTTTCGTCTGTTAAGCGAATGCATAAAACAAAGGGAAAAGAGTTCAGGAATAGCCAGCCCGTTTTTGATTTCGGGTACGTACCCGTAAATATACACACATATTTTAATTTACAAGTAATTGGAGATATTGTTTACAGGAAATTTTGTGTGAATGTTAATTC
>DATMSL010000991.1:0-15384 GCA_035565435.1 Dyadobacter sp.
ACAAATAAAACATTGCTAAAATCGTTGAAATGGTGTTGCATCCTGAAGAAAACCAACAACTATTCTATTTTTGCAAAAAAATCGATCTGAAAATGCGTAGAAATTTCGACTTGAGAAGAGTATCCGGAGCGTTGGCTTTAACCCTGATCCTGGGGCTATTACTGTCTGCCAAAGACGTAAAAGCGCAGAACAGAGGGTTCTTCGTTCCCTATTCTACGGCAGGTTTTGGTATTGGCACTTCGAACTACTATGGCGATCTTGCGCCATACCGTCGCCCGTTGGCTTCTACCTTCAAAATGATCCGCTGGAGCGTCGGCGGAAACTACACACGCCACTTTACACCACGGCTTGCTGCACGCGCAAGCTTCATTTACGCCAGAATCGCCGGTGACGATTACATCATGAACCGCGATTCGAAACACGTCACCAGTATTTACTATGCGCGGAACCTGCATTTCCGCAACGACCTTAAAGAATTTTCAATTCAGGGTATTTATAAGCTGACACCGGATAACCGCAGCTACGATCGCCGTCCGCAATTGGGCTGGTACCTCTTCGCGGGTGTCGCGCTCACCGCGCACAACCCGAAAGCACTCGATTCACTCAACGGTGACTGGGTGAAATTGCAACCACTTGGCACTGAAGGCCAGGGTAATGAGGGATATGCCAAGCCTTATTCACTGGTTCAATTTGCAATTCCCCTCGGTATCGGCGTCCGCTATAAAATCAATTCCAAATTCGACGTTTCGGCCGAGCTAGGCTACCGCAAAACGTTCACAGATTACCTGGACGACGCGCACGGCGCCTACGCCGATCCGGCGCTTTTCGCGGATAACCCAACTGCGGCATTGGTCGCAAACCGTACGACCGAGCAATTCGCCGCGCGCAAGGGAACAGATAGAACCAACGACGTAAGAAAATTCATGGACGCCAACTATCCAGGTGTTTTAGGTAGTGGGGAAGACCCTTTTGCAAAATTACCTACTACGGGATTCGGGGCTCCCGGCACAGAACGCGGCAATAGTCCAACCCAAAAGGATGCATATCTTTTTGGTATGATCACCGTCCATTATATGCTGCCTTCGCAGGTTAAATGTCCTCCACTGAGATAATAGAGTTACCCCGTTGAAATACATTTTCAAACATTTGAATGAACGATGCTTGCCAGCTATGGTGCTGGCAGGTATTTGTTTTTTTCTGGCTCTCACACCAGTAAGTGCGCAACGGATCGAGCTCGGCGCAGGTATCGGAGGTTTCAACTACCGGGGAGATATCTCGCCTACTTTTCGGTTCCGCTTTTTCAAACCGGCCGGAAGCCTTTTCTTCCGGTTCAATCCGAACCAGGCGTTGTCGCTGCGCGCCGAAGTTGCCGGAGGGCTCATTGGCGCTGACGACAAGAAAAGCGACGATCCCTTTCAGCAAATCAGGAATATGTCTTTCCGCACCACGATAATTGAGGGCAGCGCCGTGGCAGAATACAACTTCCTCAATTTCCAGGATCGCCGGTTCGCTGTCAACTGGAGCCCATATGTGTTCGGAGGACTCGGTTTCAACAAGTTTAATCCCAATATCCAGACCGGCTCATACAAGACTTCCGGCCTTGTACTGCCTTATGGTGTGGGGATCAAATACCAGATCCGTCGCCCATGGAACATCGGATTGGAATATGGTACACGAAAAACATTCACAGATTACCTCGACAACCTCGGCGGCGATCCAACCTCCACCGACAAATTCCAACAGGGCGATCCTTCCGTAAAAGATACCTATTTTTACGTGCGCCTTTCTGTCAGCTATACCTTCTATAAAATCTTCTGCCCTTGATTTATGAAAAGAATTCTACTGATTGTCTTTGCCTTGATCATCGTCGCATTCGCAGGCTTTTGGGGAGTCAGGAAATACACCAAGTCATTCAGTCCCGAGGCAGTGGCAGAAACCAGTCTGAACGGGGTCAAAATCAAAATCTCCTACGGGCAACCCAGCAAAAAAGGTCGAATGATTTTCGGCAGGGAGCAGGACAAAGCATTGCTGCCTTACGGCAAAGTATGGCGTACCGGCGCCAACGAAGCGACATTGATTGAATTCGAAAAAGATATCATAATGGGTGGAAAACCGGTTAAAGCCGGCACCTATTCGCTTTTTTCAGTCCCCGGGCAAAGCACCTGGAAAATCATCCTGAACTCCGAAACCGGACAATGGGGCACCGACTACAACGATGGCAAGAATGTCATGAATGTAGAAGTTCCGATCCGGATCCGTCCGTCAGTCCAGGAAGTGTTCCTGATCTATTTTGAAGAAATCCCCAATGGTGTCAATATGGTCCTGAGTTGGGACCAGACGGAGGCACTCGTTCCCTTTACCCACCCTTAGTTCGATGCGGCTTCGGCCAGTTTTTTATGTTTGTTGATGCTATTGAAAAAATAGATCAGTTTACCCGTCCGGTTCACTTTATCATCCGTTATTACGCAGGGAGCGACATTGTTCCGGGTACTGCTACGTTGTTTTTTGTCAATGAGGACGGTTTCGCGGTCACGTGCAGGCACGTAGCGCGGCAAATTCTGCATGCTAACAGCATTTATGAAAACTATCTGAAATTCAAGGGCGAACTTCGCAAATTCGAGAAAGATCCCGGTCTCGCCACACAGCGCAGTTTGCTGGAAACGAAATACAAAATCGCGCCTGACAGCCCAATCCGTATTCTTTTCAATTTCATCCATTGCGTGTCGGCGTACAAAGGGCTTAGCATTCACCTGCATCCTACGCAGGATCTGGCCATCATCCAATTCCGGAATTATGAATCGAAGCAATATCAGGCTCATGCCCAATTCCTGAAAGATCCAAGGATGGTGAAGCAGGGCCGCTATTTATGCCGGCTGGGTTATCCGTTTCCCGAGTTCACCAATTACCGGTACAATAAGCACACAGGGGACATCGAATGGACAACCGAAGGGAAGATCAAGACCCCGAGCTTTCCAATCGACGGCATTATTACCCGCCATATAGGCGATAACAACAGCGAGGTGGTGGGCATCGAAATGAGCACACCGGGGCTACGCGGCCAGAGTGGGGGACCGCTGTTTGACCAAAACGGCATTATTTATGGAATGCAGAGCTCCACACGCCACTTGCACCTCGGCTTCGACCAGGTTAACCGCGAGGTGACTATTGACGGGCACCGCAAGCGGGTTTCCAATTACCCGTTCCTGAACGTCGGGCAATGCGTACATGTGGACGTGATCAAACAATTTTTAAAAGAAAAACACATCCGCTATTACGAAGCCGATCCCGCCTGACGGCCTGCATCATTATAAAATCCGTAAAAGCTCTTCCAGCCTTTTGATATTAAATGTAGGCGATTCATCGAACTCCAGACCCGCCGGATTGAGATAAACGGTATCCATACCGACCTGCTTTGCCCCGAGAATATCCGCGATCCAGTTATCGCCTACCATCAGGCTTTCGTCCGCTGTGGTTTGTGCCAGTTCCAATGCAAACTCGAAGATGCGGCGATCCGGCTTTTTGGCGCTGGCCGTTTCGAACGTCACTACATGATCGAAGAAATGACCGATTTCCGAACTTGCGATCTTCCTCGCCTGGATTTCGTTGAAGCCGTTCGTGATAATGTGCATCCCATAACCTGCCGCGGAAACGTATTCCAGCAAATCGAGCGCACCTTCCAGCAGATGCTTTTTGGTAGGCAGCGAACTAAGGTACAGCTCCCCGATTTCCGTATGCTCGGGCGGACACTCTGCGCCAAGTTCCTCGAAAACCATTCTGAAACGATTCTCACGTATATAGCCATGGTGCAGCTGTCCCCGGTCGAACGCATCCCACAAGGCAGTGTTAATTTTAAGGAAAGAGCAGACAAATGCTTCCAGGGACGGAATCCCGTAACGGGTAAGCTGGTGATGATGGAAAATCTCTTCCAGGGATTCGGACGAATTTCTTTCAAAATCCCAAAGTGTGTGATCCAAATCGAAGAAGATATGCTTATATTTCATATCTGGTAAAAATTCAATTTTTATAAGAAAAGTGAAATTACGATGTCCGGCCGAAAAATACAGGGCCTGGCATACGAAAATCGATCTAACTCGACACGCACATCGTAGATTATTTATTAAGTACTATTATTTATTCTAATATGTCTACGACCTGGTGACAACGAACGTACCGCATCTAAAACATGCACAACTTGTTAACATCTGTTAACGGGAAATAATTTTTCTGCAAAAAGAAACTCAAACATTTGCAAATTATTTTCCAAATCCATTTCTTTGATTCGTATAATTCGAAATGCCGAAAAGTCACATCTAATTTTTCACCAAACCAGAAAGGAGAAACAATATCGACGAACTGCTCTACGTTAACTAAATCGAATAGTAAAATGGAGAAAGTCCAAGTTAGCGACAGTGAGTTGGTAACATTGTATATCCGGGGCAATGAGAAGGCTTTCGAAAAGCTTGTTCAGCGCCATAAGTCGAGAATATACACCACTATTTATCTGATTGTCAAGGATCAATATGTAGCCGAAGATTTATTACAGGATACATTTATTAAAGCTGTTGACACAATTAAAGGTGGGAGATATAACGACGAAGGTAAGTTCCTACCATGGATTATACGAATCGCACACAACCTCGCCATTGATTATTTCAGACGCGATAAACGCTACCCCAATGTAGTGTTCGAAGATGGGAGCAGTGTTTTCAACACGCTGGATTTTTCGGAAGATTCCGTTGAGTCGATCCAGATTCGTCAGGAAACACATGAGCAGCTGCGGGAGATGATCCAGCGGTTGCCCGACGTGCAGAAGCAAGTTCTGATCATGCGCCATTACGAGGACATGAGTTTTCAGGAAATTGCAGACGCCACGGGTGTGAGTATTAATACGGCATTGGGTAGAATGCGTTACGCGTTGATAAACCTGCGTAAGCAATTTAACCAACGTGCCCCACAGTATGACAAAAACCTTTACCTACGATGATGTTGTAAGGTATTTATATGCCGAAACAACTGAGAATGAAAATGAACAGATTGTTGAGGCGCTCGCTCTTGACGACAACTTGATGAACTTTTATCTCGATTCCCTGGAAATCCAGAATCAGATGAACAGGATCACTCGGACTCCTTCCGAGAACGTGATTTCAGAAGTTTTCAGATATTCGCGACAATTCTCTTCTAAAAGATCTGCTGCACTCCTGTACTAGGACGAGCGCGCAGATTTTTTTGTTTCCAGCTATCGGTGCGGTAGCTGGAAATTGTCATTATTTTTAGATTTGGAGCGGAACCTCGTCAACGGGTTCCCGTTTCCAGTAGATTTCTATGTCGGAGCCCCTTCCTTCATAGGACCATGATTGTTATGCAAAAAAAAGAACGTTATAAACACTTCCTGGATTATTTCACTCAGAATTTCCCGGAGCCCGAAACCGAACTGCATTATTCCAACCCATATGAGCTGTTAGTGGCGGTGGTGCTGTCGGCACAATGTACCGACAAGCGTGTGAATATGGTCACACCAAAGCTTTTCGAACGTTTCCCGGATCCCGAGTCGCTCGCCGCTTCCGATTCGGAGGAAGTATTCACTTATATCAGGTCCATTTCCTATCCCAATAACAAAGCCAAACACCTGGTAGGTCTGGCAAGGATGCTGGTCGAGCAATTTCACTCGGAAGTACCGTCCACCGTGGAGGAGTTGCAAAAGCTACCCGGTGTTGGCCGCAAAACCGCCAACGTCATTGCCTCGGTGATTTTCAGCATGCCGGCAATGGCCGTTGATACGCACGTATTCAGAGTGTCGCGCCGCCTTGGCCTGGTACCGCTTACGGCCAAGACGCCCCTGGCAGTGGAAAAGGAATTGGTGAGTCATATCCCCAAGCATTTGATCCATAAAGCGCATCATTGGCTCATTTTGCACGGGCGCTACGTGTGTACCGCGCGCAACCCGCAATGCTTTCAGTGCCCGCTGTCTCCATTCTGCAAATACTTTGAAAAAAATGTAAAAATCGACGTTTTTCACTCGTGATTACAACCAATTTTAACATACCAGGGTCTCCCTGAAAACTAAAACAATCCCATTAATTACTTAGAAAAGAAATGAAGCGTATTAATCTGGTGTGGTGTGTACTACTGACGATGCTAATCGGGGTCTCATCTTGTATGAAAGATGTATCGAGCAGGGACGAAGAGAAAATCGCCGAAAACGAAGCAGCTATCCAAGCGGCATTGCAGGCCGACACCCTGGGCTCAAAAGCGGTGAGAGATTCTACCGGCCTTTATTATATCGTCAGAAAGTCTAATGCGGCTGGTCTGAAGGCCCAGCCCGGCGATGCGGCAACGATCAAATATACCGGCTATCTGTTGAACGGAACGAAGGTGATTTCTTCTGTTGAGGATAACAAAACGGAATTCACTTTTCCCGCTGGCGGAAATGTGTACTGGGGCGGTATTGAAATTGGAATTTTTAAAATGAGGGTCGGCGAGAAAACTACGTTCTTTTTGCCCTATTACCTGGCTTCCGGCGCAGTTGACCGCGTTAATATCCCCGCATATTCCCCTATCCGACTGGAAGTCGAATTTATCAAAACCCGTACAGAGCCTCAGCAAATCGATGATTTCATTGCCAAAAAGGGTTACACAGTATCGGAAAGAAGCGCAGATAACCTGGTAATCGTAAGAGCTAATACCGTAACCGGAGATACGATCGGCGTAGGTAAATCCGTGAATGTCAAATATGTAGGAAGACTTCTCGATGATACCAAGTTCGACGAACGTACCAGCAGCTTCATTACCGGCAGCCCCAACACGATTCCAGGATTTGACCGGGCTATCAGAAAGATGAGAAAAGGCGAAAAAGCAATCATCGTATTCCCTTCTGCACTTGCATATGGCAAAAACGGAAGCAGCTCGATCCTTCCATATTCTCCGCTTCAATTTGAAATCGAGATCCAAAACTAAGTTTTGAAGCAATCGCCGACGATGCGGGTTATAAGCCTCTTGTCGTCATCGCTAAGATTTGACCCGGAAGGCAAACAAAGCCCACGGTTAAACAACCTCTCCGAAACGCTACCTCCGAAACGGGGTAGCGTTTCGTATATCTTCTGACAATGCATCGGTTTCCATACCGGCCGCGATTCGATGGCGTGTTCTGCAAGCACATTTTGAATGTGAAAAGGGTCTGTCTCCGGACATCTGATCATCATGGCTGTCAACCAACGATTTGATAGCATATTAGCGAAACCATCCTGAAAGCTTACGCCTGACATTCCACCAAGGGAAATCTGGTAAAACTGAAAGTTGGCCCTCCGCCGTGCAACCCTGTCAGCTATAACTTCCAATTGTCCGCGTCCTATCCCCGCGCATACATTACTCATCCGATAGTTGTAGCCAATTTCCCGATGTTCGTAATGCGCTGCCGGCTCGCGCGCCTGCGTTGCCAGAAACCGGGCCTTTTCAATGTATTTTGCATTATCCGACAGCATTGCACCGCCGCCCGAAGTAGTAATGATTTTGTTCCCATTGAACGACAAAATTCCGATATCTCCGAAAGTCCCCGCCTTCCGGCCCCGATACTCGGAACCCAATGCCTCCGCCGCATCCTCAATCAACGGGATTTCATATTTCCTACACAAATACAAAATCTCATCGAGCATCGCGGGCATACCATACAAATGCACCACTATCACGGCTTTCGGTTTTTTGCCAATGCTTAAATAGTGCATAATCGCATCTTCCAGCGCATTAGGGCACATATTCCAGGTGATGGACTCACTGTCGATGAAAACTGGCGTCGCACCCACGTAAACGATGGGATTTGCCGTGGCCACGAATGTCAATGACTGGCAGAGGACGATATCGTCCTTACCAACACACAAAGCAAGCAATGCAAGGTGTATGGCCGCTGTGCCCGACGACAGGGCCAGTGCATATTTACTGCCGGTGTATTGGCACAGCTCCGCTTCAAATGCATCGATATTTGGCCCAACGGGTGCGATCCAGTTGCTGTCAAATGCTTCCTGAATGTATTTCAGCTCACGTCCGCTCATATGCGGGGGCGAAAGATATACTTTGTACTGCATAGTGTGTTTATATTAATGAATGATTCTCGCAGGATTACCCGCTATCTTCACATAATCGGGAACATCCCGCACCACCACCGAACCCGCACCGACAATACACTCCCGGCCGACTTTCACTCCCGGCAACAACACGCTTCCTGCGCCTATAAGCGTACATTCGCCTACGCGCACGCCCCCGCACAAGACTGCACCCGGTCCTATATGTGCGAACCTGCCGATTGTACATTCATGATCGATCATGGCGGCGGTATTGACAATCACCTGATCTCCGACGCAACAACCGACTTGTACGACTGCTCGATGTACCACCACTACGCCTTCTCCGAGGCGTACCGAGTGATCGATTATTGCTGTGGGGTGGATGGCTGTTCCAAAAGAATGTGCGACTTTGCCAGCTATCTGCCGGCGTGTGAAGTTGTTACCTATGGCGATAATCAACTTTTCGTTTTGCATCAGCAATGGACTATAAGCGCCCCGAAAGCTCGAAATAGGCCATTCCATATCTTGCCAATGGTCGTCGAACAGGCCAATAACCTTTTCCCCGCATGCCGAAAGTATACTTGCCACTACCTTCGCATGCCCGCCTGCACCGTAGATCAGCATGCCGCATTGCCTTTGAATGGCGCAGCGTCGCCCACAGAACCGGCAGCTTTTCGTATGAGCAGGAGTCCCGCGGCCGTCTCGAAGATAATCCTGATGTCGAGCACCAGCGAAAGGTTATCCACATAATGCACGTCAAATTCAAACTTTTCGTCCCAACTCAGCCTGTTTCTACCGTTGATTTGCGCCAGGCCAGTCATACCAGGTTTCACCGTGTGCCGCAATCGCTGCTTTGCATTATAAAGCGGCAAGTACTCCGGCAATAGAGGTCTTGGCCCTACAATGCTCATATCGCCCCAAAGAACGTTCCAGAACTGCGGCAACTCGTCGATTGACGCTTTCCGGAGCAATTTACCTAGCCCGGTAGCCGGTCTCCCATCGCCATACATAGTCCTTAATTTCAAGATCGTGAATAACCGCGCATCCAGTCCCGGCCTGATTTGTACAAAGAGCGGGTTACCTTTAAAATGCACCCATAACACAGGCAGCAACACAACAAAAAACGGCAATGAGGTAATCAACCCCATTGCCGCCAGTAAAATGTCTAAAATTCTCTTTCCTTTTGAACGATACATAAGATCATACGTTAAACAGCTCCGGATATTTATCTGGGGCCGCTTCGCGCATGATTTCGTAAACAGTTTCAAAAATGTCGTCCATATTCGGTTTCGAGAAATAATCACCATCCGAGCCATAAGGCGGGCGGTGGTCTTTCGCTGCGATGGTTACCGGTGCCGAATCGAGCCAGCGGTATGCCTGCTGCCTTTCCAAAACCTGCTGCATCATAAAACCCGACGCACTTCCGGGCAAATCCTCGTCGGCGAAAATCACCCGATTTGTCTTTTTAATGGACTCCACTATCCGGTTGTCGACATCGAATGGCAGCAAAGTCTGCACGTCGATGACTTCAACTTCAATTCCTGAACTCTGCAATTGAGAAGCGGCCTCCATTACTATACGACACATTGAGCCATAGGTAACAATAGTGAGGTCATTTCCTTCCTTTAAAATTTCAGGCTGGCCTAGCGGAATGTAATAATCACCCACATTATCGGGCAAAATTTCTTTCTGACGATAAGAATTCAGCGGTTCCACGATCAGGGCAGGATCATCCCCTTTCATCAATGTATTATAGAAACCCGCCGCCTGGGTAAAATTCCTCGGAACTACCACATGCAAACCACGCAAGCTGCTCAGCATCGTGCCCATCGGCGAACCAGAATGCCAGATGCCTTCCAGACGGTGTCCTCGTGTGCGGATAATCAGCGGGGCACGCTGACCGCCAGCTGTTCTGTATCGAAGTGAAGCAAGGTCGTCCGTAAGCGTCGCCAATGCATAGTAGATATAATCAAAATATTGGATTTCAACGATCGGCCGCAGGCCGCGCATGGCCATGCCTATTCCCTGGCCGATGATCGTCGTTTCCCGGATACCGGTGTCGGTAATGCGGATTTCGCCATATTTTTCCTGCAAACCAGCAAACCCCTGGTTTACATCTCCGATAAAACCGATGTCCTCGCCCAATGCTACCACACGCGAGTCTTTTTCAAACAGCGCGTCGAAATAGGTACGTATTACCTCGCGTCCGTCGACTGTCGGGCTATTGTCCGAGAATGTTGGGCTTACCGGCTCGACGAGCATGGGTGAGTAAGGTGTTTCGCTGTATAAATGCGTATTGAAACGCTCTTTATTTGCTTTGAGATTATCCTTCAAAAACAGCTGCAATGCATATTTCTCCGGGTTCTCTTCCTTTCCAATAATCTTCAAAACCTTACGCACGGTCGCGATCATGTCCCTGCGCACGGGCAGGTAGGTCTTTTGCAATTCGAGAATGGCATTGTTTACATCCGCCGCAAAAGAACTTGCGGCCGCTACCGCCTGCAAAAGCTGAATGGTATCATTAAATTCCGCATCCAGCTCTTTCCTATACGCCTGCCACGCGGCATTACGCTCGTGCAGGGCCTTTTCCTTGGCTTGGCGTTCAATCTCTTCCAGTTCGTCGTCTGTTGCGTAGCCGTTTTTCAATATCCAGTCGCGGAAGCGCACATTGCAATCGTGCTCACGTTCCCATGCGAGCCGTTGTTTTGATTTATACCGCTCATGTGAGCCGGAGGTGGAATGCCCTTGCGGCTGAGTGAGTTCGGTGACGTGTACCAGCACCGGCACATGTTGTTCCCTACTGATTTTCGCCGCCTTCTGATAAGTCTCTACCAATGCAGGATAATCCCACCCATTCACCGTCAGTATCTCGATACCTTCGCCGTCCTCATTCCGCTGCAAGCCGGCCAATGCCTTTGATATACTACCCTTAGTTGTCTGATACTCAACCGGAACCGATATTCCATAACCATCATCCCACACTGAAACAATAAGCGGAATCTGCAAAACCCCGGCTGCGTTCATCGCTTCCCAAAACATTCCCTGGGAAGTAGAAGCATCACCGATCGTCGAGAAAACCACCTCATTCCCATTTCGGGAAAACGTAGTCATATCGTGCAGGTCGCCATTCTCGCGGTATAATTTGGAAGCGTATCCAAGACCTACCGAGCGTGGAATCTGCCCGGCCGTAGAAGAAATATCGCAAACAGAATTGTGCAATTTGGTTTGATCGAGCCAGTCGCCATTCTCATCTACCCAGCGAGTCGAGAAGTGGCCGTTCATGGAACGCCCGCCCGTATTTGGCTCATGTTCGAGATCAGCATGGGCGTACATTTGGGCAAAAAATTGCTGCCAGGTAAGATTCCCAACAGCCGCTTCGATGGTCTGATCCCGATAATATCCGGAGCGAAAATCTCCCGGTTGAAAAACTTTGGAAAGTGCAATTTGTGCTACTTCCTTCCCATCTCCAAAAATCCCGAATTTAGAACGGCCGCCCATTGTATCCTTCCTCCCCAGCAAACTTACCTGACGACTCTCGCACGCGAGGCGGTAATCGTCGATAATCTCTTCCTTTGTCAAAACACTGGAACCGGTCAAACTATCATTTTGAAGCATAAGCAAAAATTACGGGTTTTAATCCGTAAGTTAAATTACGTTTTTTTGAATGCAAGCCAAAATTAGGCAGGAAAATAATAACCGCGGCATCAGAACGCCTACTTTTGGGGCATTGTTAATATTGGTTAATGATTATTATATTTAGCTTTTTAAGCGTTAATCTTGTTTAACAGTAAGTTTTCCACCACTTAAAGTATAGTTACAACTATGAAAGTATTCTTTTCAGCGCTGGTTCTAATCCTCGGGCTGACCACCGTAAGTTTCGCACAGAAAGGTGTTCTGAAATTCAAAGAAGAGACACACAAATTCGGTAAAGTACCACAAGGCACTCCTGTTACGCACGAGTTTGTATTCACCAACACAGGTACCGATCCCGTGATCCTTTCTAACGTAACCGTTTCATGCGGATGTACTACACCTGTATGGTCTAAGGACCCTGTACTTCCAGGTAAAACCGGTTCAGTAAAAGCTACTTTCAACGCTGCCGCAGCAGGTCCTTTCAATAAGCCTGTTACCGTTTTCAGCAACACAGAAGGTGGTTCTATTACTCTTTACCTGAACGGTGAAGTGGTTCCGAAGGCAGCTAAGCCCGCGTCCAAATAAGCATTATCCGCAAGCATTGCAGTGGCCGTTCCGATGGGACGGCCATTTTTGTTTCCACACCAATGACAAATTAGTAAGCCGCTCTATCGTAGAATGACCGGCGACGGGTCACTTTCAGATCTTGCAGGATAGCCGACTTCACTTTTAGGGTGAAGGTATAATTGCTTGCGCGGGCTGCGCTTCCTGCAAATGGTGTCCAGTTGAAGCTCATATCCCAGCAATGCAGGTCGCGCATGAGGCCTATCTGTGTGATGGTTGGTTGAAACGCCACGAAATCGAAACCGGTGCTAAGGGTTACTTTCAGGTTTTTGGATAAGCTCAGATCGCCCGTAGCCTGAACCGCCTGGATGATTGTAGCCTTCGACAAGCCTGGTTTGGTGAGCCCGAAGTTATAGTTCAATGAGACATTCCAGGGAATATTGAAATCTACATATAAATCGGGATTTTGTGCAATGAACTCCTTCGCCTCCTCCTTGGCTGCTGCATTAGGATCGTTTGGATTGGTGGTGTTCTGCGGATTCTTGGTGTTCGTGTTGGAAGAACTGCTTTTGGGTGAAAAACTGGTCCCCAATGTAAACCCGAGGCTTTGCAAGTTCGCCAGGCCCTGGCCGGAAGTCACTGCGTACTTATTAACCTTCGTCCCGACCTGATTACCCACAATGTTAGGATTCGCCACATAGGTGTACGGGTCCAGGTTCATATTGAAGTTCAAGTTCAGGTTCCGTCCGATCCGCGCGTTGGCATTGATGGTAATATTCGATAAATTCAATGAGTCGGCCAACAGGTTGTAGCTACCTCCCAAACTCAGGTTATCCAGCAGCGAAACCTTTTCGAACTGCTGTGCTGCCGTATCGCTCTTCGTTTTGAGCTTCATCTCAAATGAGTTATTCAAACTGAATGAAATGACGCTGGACGCCCGCCCGTTACCTACACCTGAACCAACGCCGCGGAATTTGGACAACGAAAGGTCCCGTACATTGCCTTTTCTATCTTCTACCTGAATCCTTTCGTAGAACCCGAACGATTCCCCGGTAAAATCAGGTGTGTATGTAAATGAGACCGACGGAATTACCGTATGGCGAATGGCTTCCAACCGTTTCCCTCCAAAGAAGAACGTCCCGTAGAAACGCGTGTTCATCCCCGCACCGAAGTTGTAGGAATACTCGGTACCGACCTTTCGTAAGGTATCAATGCGTATCGAATCACGGCCGGTTTTAGTATACTTATACTGTTTGGTGAACACTTCCCCCGACAGCGACATGCTCGGCGTGATATTCACAAAACGCAATACCTTGAAGTTCGGCAGCGAGATCGGGAGACTGTACCGACCTGTGAACTGGGCATCTTTGAGCATGTCCGGCAGGTTGTCCAGGTTGAATGCTACAATTTTGGTTTTATTGAGACGGGTTGTATCGATCTTCGCATCGGTTACCACAAAGCCCAGGCTATTGTATGACGTGTCGATGGCCGTCAGTGCATTGGCTAAGGCATAGTTCCCGTTAAAATCCAGGCCCAAACGGAAACTTTCATACCAGCGTCCGCGCCCTCCTTTCAATGCGAATGGGGCGATCTGGTTCACCCCGAAACTGAAATCGGTAGAAACGTTGGTCTTGCCACCTGTGCGTCGTCCATTTTTCGTCGGATCGACCTGCCCGAAGTTTTGGTTCACACGTAACGAACCCGCCGCACGCATGTACTGTCCAAATGTGCGGTTGTATTGCACCGAGGAACTGGCCACGTTGGATGTATACTTATTTATATTAGCCTCTTGTTGCTGGTTATACGTATTACTGCTGACATTCACATTCGCAGAAAATTGTGAGTTACCGCGCGGTTTTGGCGCATGTGACCACACAATACTGAAATCGTTGGTAACGCCGAGGCCAAAAGACCTTTGGACCTCGTCACTGGATTTGTTCCTGTTGTAACGCAGCGAAAGATTACCCGAATACTGGTAACGCTTGATATAGCTCGATGTAAGCCCGAGTCCCCAACTGGTATTGGAGTAAATCTGGCCTGTAACAATCGCGTTGACATACTCGCTGATCGCGAAGTAATAACCGCCATCGCGGAGGTAAAAACCGCGGCCGTTCGGTTCCTCCCCGTAGGTCGGAATGATTACCCCACTTGTTCCGTTCTCTTTCTTTTTCGGGAACGGGAAAAAGCCGAACGGCAAGCCTATCGGCAATGGCACATCGCTGATGACGAGGTTAAAAGGCCCCGAAATCACCTGCTTCTTGTTCACCATCTTGATCTTCGGCGCATTAATGAAGTAGTGCGGGTGGGTAAGATTACAGGTCGTGTAAATGGAATGCCTGATATAGAAATTGCCTTCCGTATCCTTCTTTACCTTGTCTCCCCGGATGTTTCCATCGCCTTCCTGCGTAACGATCCCCTGGATCAGTGCCTTTTTGGATTTAAAATTATAGCGTATTTCTTTGGTATTATACGTCTCCGGTCCATCCTGAAAGATCGGCTCGCCAGCCATTTTTTTTGCAGTAGAATCATAAGTACCGATCGCATAAACCTCGTTGGTAATCCAGTTAAGACGGATGTAATTCGCTTTAAGATTAATGGTACCGTAGTTCACTTCCGCATTTCCATACAAATGCACCTGCTTCAAAACAGCGTCCATGATCGTGGAATCTTCAGCCGTATATTCTACGGTGCTTTCGAGGTCGTCGGGATTTTTGAGGGTATCCGCGGCTGTGGAATCGGCCGCTAACCCTTTACCAGTCAAGGTACTATCGCCCCCCACTCCCCCTCTCGGGATGGACGCACCGGGTTGACCGGCGCGGGAAGTATCCGCACCTGCTTGCTTTTGCACTGTAAGAAGGGAATCCGCTGATTGTTTTGCAGAAGCCGAACTTTTAAGCTTACCCTGATTTTTCCCGGAACCCTTGGAGCGTTGCTGCACACATGCCACAGTGCTGAACAGGAGAAACGCCGCAACTACCGACGATATAATAATCGCCTTTCTTTTCAGTTCTAACAATTAGCGTATTTTTGCATAACGAATTTCAAAATTAGCAGAGAAACCCCTTTCGCGTAAGGCCCCAACTAAAAAATAATGTTAAAACTTCTTAAATTAGTAATTGTAGCAAGTTTTCTG
>DATMSL010000992.1:0-7039 GCA_035565435.1 Dyadobacter sp.
ATTGCCGAATTTAACCGGATTCTGAGCTATCCGCCAACACACATCGGTTTTCAATACGAAAGTAAGCTGGTTTAGGAAATGGTTAAGTTTTCATATTAATCACTAAGTAAGGGAATAAGTAACACACACTGGTAACCGGGCATGGTCAGAATCGTAAGGGGCTGACCATCGTCCGGTTCTTTTTTATGTACTTACCTGCTATCTTTTGCCTTTCGGTCAGGTGAATTTGCTAATTTAAGCCCGCAGCATTTTTTCAGGGTTTTATGAAGGCAAAAGACGTTCTCCTACCGGCCACAGGACTGGTATTGATCGGGGCACTCGTGTTTTATTGGATGCGACTTTCCCCGTTTTCAAAATCCGGCAAATATTCCTCAGATATACTGAATACTGCTTTCGCAGAGCAGCCGATAGGTTACATCAACCGGGCCGACTCATTGGGCGTAACCATGCGAGGTCTTCAACATATTTCCATTCAACTTTATCCGAATACCGCAGATACGGCACTGGTGGCCGCATTAAAAGACCTCGCTGCGGACAAAGATCTGCTCTTGACTGTCGTAGCCGAACAGAAACCTGCGCTACGTATGGTGAGGGACGGTGACTTCGACGATGCCCTGCGTTCGCTATGCCGCCTGTTGCCTGACAAGAAACGCATTTATCTGCGCTGGGACCCGGACATGGAGGTGCCGGTGCAAAGGCACTCGTGGCAATACCAATCTCCGGCCGATTATATCAAGGCGTTCAGGCATGTGGCTGAAATTTGTCGGAATGCAAAGCCCGGACTCCTGGTTATGTGGTCGCCGGCCGGTTATCCCGGGACAGAAGAATATTGGCCGGGAGACGATGTAGTAGATGCCGTCGGAATTTCAGTCAATGGGGAGAGTGAGCTTTCGGCGACCGCCTTTCCGCCGGATCCCGACCACCAGACTGCACTCAGGAGGAAACTGATCCGGACCCGGTTTATGGACAAGCCGGTTTGGGTATTTGCTTCGGGTGACGACAGCCTTGTGAATGCTTTGCGGGTTGAATTGAGAGAGGCCGTAAAGGGGATTAAGCAGGATTCCGGATTTCTTTTTCAGAACTACGTAACGAACGAGCCGGCGGGAAGGCCAGCGGATGCCATGCCGCTTTTGGGTGTATACGACCCCCGGCTGGCACTTACGGGTTCCAAAGACGTGCGTGTTGAGCATTTGTTTGTGGACTTGGGCAACATCCAGACGGGTGCTTTTGCCAGGGACTTTGAAGCAGTTATAGGGCGCGGGCATGATGTGATCGTCAGCGTAGAGCCCTGGCGTGATGGCAAGGTCAGAAAGGACTCTTCGGTGTTGAAAAATACGATTTCAGGCGTCTACGATGAGGAGTTCAGGTCGCTGTTTAATACAATTTTAAAGACTAACCGTCCGGTTTACGTTCGTTTTGCACATGAAATGGAAATCCCTATCCATCGGTATGCATGGCAAAGTCAGGATCCGGCCTTATACATCCGGGCATTCCGGCATTTTATGGATTTCGGAAAAGGTATTAAAAATGTGAAAAAAGTGTGGGGCCCCGCCGGCGACAGAGGCTCCATGGAGTGGTACCCCGGTGACGACGTAGTCGACCTGGTAAGCATCGCTATTTATGGCCTGCCAGATAAGAATATTACGGATCCTACGAAGCAGGAGCCTTTTGAAGCGATTTTCAACCGCAAGGCATTGCGTGTGCGTCTGGCATCCAAGCCGATATTTATAACAGAATTCGGTGTGAAAGGGCCGGAAGAATTCCAGTCCGAGTGGCTGGAAAAAGCAGCGGCCGTGTTAGCAGGCCACAAGGAAGTGGTCGGTGTATGTTACTTCAATCTCGCTGATAACCCGAAAGTGTGGGGCGATATTCCGGCACCGGATTGGGGGATCAGCTTATCTACATTCAATCGCTTTGTCGAGGCATTGGATTCGAATCGTTAAAGACTTCGAGACGCTGGTTTCGGTATTAATGGTGTATTGAGTTGAGATTCAATAATTGCATTGACAGTCCCATCCCGAATTACGTACAAATACAGCCGGTAAAGCGACGGGTGTTTGGGTATAGTTAAGGTCAACCGGGGGCCATTGCCGACGTCCGTTATTTCGACCGGATTATTGAAGCCGTCCGTTCTGACAAGTTTCCATTCGAACTGTGTGCCATTTGTGGGTTCCTGGACCACTTCCCACTGATCATTTTGTAGGGTAATTACATGGTAATCCAGTGCGGAGCCCTCGAATGTGCCCAATGCGGGTTTTAGGATTTTGAAGTGAAGGGCGGGCTGCGGCATATTTTGGTTGCCCCAGATTGCTTCCAGCACATGGAATGAGCGCTTTGGCCGCCCAGCATAGTCGTGCAGGCCATCAAAACTTACTTGTTCAGATATCCTCTCATCCTGCCAATTAGAAATGAATGTTCCCGCACGCCGTTCCCCGACGCCGGCAAATGCATCCGCACCCATGTAGCTGAAATAGAATGGTACTGGCAGTCTGCGGAATACGGATTCATCCGGCTTTTTTTCAACGTCTGGCAAAACAAGTCCGACGGCATCAATAGCCGGAGCAACCTGTTTGACGAGATATGCCAGGTTTTGCGTTTCGGTATTCAGTTCGAGATCTACCGTCACAGGGCGAGAGCCGTCGATCTTTTTGATCGCAGCGCTGACCTTTTTTAGCCAATATAAATACTGCTTCTGCTCACCGGTACGCTCTGAGCGCCGGTGACGCTGGATAGCCGCATTGCCGATGTTCCAGGAAACAATATGTTTTTGACTTTGAAGCCGGCTTACCGTTGTTAATATTTCATTCGCCAGATCGTCAGCGCCACTTTGATCGGCCACGAAATCAAGCGTTTCGGGCACCCAGAAAGTATAATGTACCCGGATATCCGCGCGGCGGGTTGCCATTAAGATATTGTAATCATAAATGCCGGGTCCAAAATGCCGGATGGCATGGATACCTGCTTTCTGCATTTGCCGGAGGTCGGCTTGGAGCTCATGCTTCGTAAATGCAGGGTATCTTCGCGACCAGTTATGCCCTTTGGTATAGTTCACGCCCCGCGTTCCTTCAAAAAACAGAACCGGCTTTCGCGCGTGCGTGTCGCTCGTATCTGCCTCACGCACGCCCATGGCGCGAAAAAGTGCGGGTATATCCGGGTGCCGTACAGGTTTTTGCTTCGTGAGGCTGAGTGCATATGCCTGATTTTCCCTGGCAGCTGCCAGATTGTATTCCAGTTTGGGATTGAAGCGCCGGAAATAAATGATGACGCTGATAAGCAGCACCGTGATCAGGAATGCGGAAGTCCTGACGCCGCTGTAAATGCGTCGTCGTAGAATCCAGAAATTGCCCTTTAACTCCTTAATAGCCTTAAATACGGTATCTAATGACGGTGAGGAACCCGAAAATTCACGGATCTGCTGTTGGCGGCTTGCGGCGATCGTGAAGCACATGAAAAAGCAATTCAGCCCGGCGAACCCGGCCATGATGAGGTTGTAGGGATTCAGGTCCTGATAGAGGCCGTACACGATTGCCAGCAGCGAGACGCCCAGGACGGCCAGGTTAGGAATGTTCAGCGGCCAGTTGTTGGCCTCGTTACCGTCTTTCGGTGTGGGTACATAAGGGATTTTCTTGCCGGAAATCGTGTACAGCACGCCCAGGATGAATATCCACCAGGTTCCGATCATCAATAGCCCTCCTACTACATGGAATCCCCGTTCTCCGTCCTCCATAACCCACCACTGTACAAAATGCCGGATCAGAATGACACAAAAAGCCATCGGCAGACTCACCAGAAGGAAATCCGTAAGGTCGAAATGCATCGGGCTTACGTCCAGTACGAGTGCCAGAATGGGAATCAGAAAGTTGATCAGGAAAATGAAGCCCGATAAATAGTGCAGCGGAATGGTGCCGTAATGAATGCGCTGGGCCCAGGTGAACTTTGAAAATAGTTTCGGATACACGTGCACAAACAAATCAAACACCCCGCGGGACCATTTAAGCTGTTGTTTATAATAGGCCGAAAGTGTGGAGGGTACTAATCCCCGTGCGAGCACTGCCGGAACGTACACCGATTTCCATCCCTTCGCATGTAGCTGCATGGAAGTGTGCATATCTTCGGCGAGCCCGGCCGCATGTCCGCCTATCGAATCCAGCGCGATGCGGCGGAAAGTGCAGTTGGCACCAATTGCCAGCACGGTTCCGTAGTGGTTCATGGTCATCATCATCGGGCCGTAAAACTGGTAGGTCTGTTGCGCGGCACCTTTTGCAATCAACCCTTCATCATGGTTTTTGTAGGCCTGCACAATTTGTACATAACCGATTTCGGGGTTGTCGAAATGGGAGACGATCGGATCCAGAAAATCTGGGAACGGGACGTGGTCGGGATCGAGGACCACGCAAAGTTCTCCTTTTGAAATGCTTAATGCATTATTGATGTTTCCAGCCTTGGCGTTCCGCTTGTCGGTGCGCGTCACATGATGTACGCCCAGCTGTACGCACACATCGCGCAGGTAAGGGTCGTCGGCTTCGTCGCACAGGTAGGTTTCATGCGGGTAGGTAATGGCCTGGATCGCGGTCAGTGTCTCGACGATCATTTCGTACGGCTCGCCGGCACAGAAAGTGGTGAAAATATCGACCGTATACCGGCGTGTCAGCGGCGGCGTGGGCGGCACGGTAATGAACAGGTAATGGTACCATTCATGCAATACTTTCAGGCAGGTGAAAACAAACGTGATCACGAGCATCCAATACAACGGTGCGTAGCCCCTGACCGCCTCAGAGAGGACACTGGACAGGAAAAATCCCATCGATATCAGTCCGAAGAAGATCATTAGCCGCAGCATGATCAGTTGCCTGCGGGTGGGGGGCTTTACATATAACGCTTGCTTCATGGAGGACTTACGACGTAAAAAGGAGTGTTACATGAAGCGAAGTTTCCGGCGTGGTCGTAAATCGTGGCAAAAAGCCGGTACGGGCCTTCCTCCTGCGGGACTGAAAACGAAAGCCGGAAGTTCTGGCCGGAGTTCTCGGTCGTGGCGATGGGTTCCAGTCTTCGGGTGCTGTTGATCCGGTTTTCACGGTACCAGTCTTCTCTGAATACCTGCCAACGGATCGACCGTATACGATCGTGCCCTTTGAAGAGAAGCACTTCCGCAGATGCTGGGGCCGACGGGTTGAGCAATATGTTATCACGTGCACCCCGATTGTTCAGCAGCATGTATTTTATTTCGGGATAACTGACTCCGGATGGATTACCGGTCCAGATGCCCTGCATTGTTCCTACCGCTTCGGAAGCATGTCCGCTTTCATCGAATATGCTGAACCACGTGTGAGTAGTTTCCTGCTTGTTTCCCCAAAAGAAAACGCAGGCACCCAAAAACCGGGGATCTTCAACTGGCATATGTTGCCGGTAACGTTGCTGGTAAATGTCAGCCTTCTTTTTGCTGGTATCCTCGATATACGCGCCCCAGGCCGTTTGTTCGGTGCCCTCCCAAGGGCCGTTGATCCCCCATTCGAGCAGCATATACGGGCCTTTCCAGAACCAGGCGACATCGGCGAGATCTTCACGGAGCAATGGGAGATTACTGAAAATGTTAAACGAGATCACGTCGATCTGGCAGCGCAGCCCGATATTGAAAATGTATTTCGGGTTGAAATTCAGGATGGTGGTGGTGACAGGATGATCTGGATCCTCGCGATGGATCATGTCCGTAAGCTGGTTGAACGAATCGTAAAAATCCCCGTAAGTCCATTTATAGGGGAAGTCGAGCTCGTTGCCCAGGCACCACATCAGTACCGCAGGATGGTTTCTGAACCGTTTGATAACGGATTGCAGTGCCCGATATCTGGTTTTGGTAACTTCGGGATCATTATAAAAAGAAATATCGCCGCTATTGGGAAGCGGAAGCCCTACGATAACCGCCAGGCCTTGTGTGTGTGCGCTGTCGAGAATCTGAGCGAGATGCGTGGTGTCCCAGGTTCGTAAGGTATTCCCGCCCGCTTCGTGGAGTTCGCGGAAATGGGATTCCCCGCCGGCGCCCCTGATGTTGTAAGGTTTTCCGTTTCTTATAACGGTGTACTTGCCATCCTTGTGCTCGATGTATACTTTGGCCGACCTGTTTGGTTGTTTTTCCCGCAGACACCCCGACAAGATCATGGAAAGCGTCAAAGCTAACAGCAATAATGGGTGGATACGGATGGACAAGGTCGGGCTTAGTTGTAACCTGAGGCTGAGTTCTGAATGAGTAAAATACGATAAAAATGGCTTAAAACAGAAATAGTTTCTGAAATCTGTATAGAAGTAGATAGATTGTATGCACATACAGAAGTAATGAATATTGCTTACTTTTATATGAATGTTTTGGTTTACTAAATTTTGAATTTTTGTTTACATTAAAATGAAGGAAGACTCACTCTCGAACAGGGCATATACGGAATTGCGGAAAAAGATACTGTCCAATCAGCTCACGTCAGGAACGCGGCTGAAAGAGGATGAATGGTCTAAAAAGCTGGATGTCAATAGGATGGCAATTCGTGAGGCCTTGACCAGGCTGCTTGGTGAGCAACTGATCGTGCAAGGGGAAAAGGGCGGCTTCTTTGTAAAAACACTCACGCTTGAAGACAGCCACAGGATTCGGGAACTTCGCGAAATACTGGAAATAGGCGCATTGAGGCTGCTCATTCAGAAAGTCACGACAGAGCAGGTGGCAGAATTGGACCGTATCTGTGACGACTTTTCATCCATGGTCGAGCGCGGATATTTCGGAGGGGCATGCGAGGCGGATGTGAAATTTCACGAAACTTTGATAGAATGTGCTGGTAATGAAAGACTCATGGAGCTGTATCAGGCTAGTAATATTCCTTTGTTTCATCAAAAACTGGGTAAAACCCAGACGCATATGGACGATTACGAACTTACAGATCAGGAACATCGTGAAATCGTAGCGGGCATTAAAGACCGCGATATCAAACGTGCGGAAGAAGCACTTCTGAAACATCTTATTCGTGGCGAAGTAGCGTCGATAGACTTAACCTAGCTACCT
>DATMSL010000993.1:0-9299 GCA_035565435.1 Dyadobacter sp.
CGCATTTCCCTAACAATGGCTTAATACCAGGGGAGCATCTTTGTGGCACTTATGAAGATATTCCGCATCATACTGCTCGCTTTTGGCTCATGGGTACTCTGGCTGTTCGTGTCCCAGTTCTTATTCTGCCCTCGTTACCAGTTCAATGCCCCTATTCCTTTCGAAGGGCCCGTCCTTTACAATCCCTATGATTCAGTCAGCAGCTCTCGTTGGATCAAATGCAACTTCCACGCACATTCGCACGCATGGGAGGGCGTAACCAATGGGCATGGGACCGCAGCCGACATCCACAGTGCCTACAAAGCGCTGCATTATGGCGTACATTGCGTATCAAACTATCATCATATCGACACTACCCATTGTAATCACGCCAATTATCTTCCGGCGTATGAGCACGGGTATAATATCCGGAAAACACACCAGCTCGTGCTGGGAAGCAACCAGGTACAATGGCTGGATTATCTTTTTCAGCAGAGCGCCCACAACAAGCAGCATGTGCTGAACCACCTGTACGGCCCCGACAACGCGGTGATCCTCAACCACCCGGCACTCAAAAACGGGTATACCACCGAAGACCTCACTCAGCTCACGAACTACGATTGCATGGAAGTACTGAACCCCTCGGTAACATCCACTGCTCAATGGGACGCAGCATTGTCGGCCGGTAAGCGCGTATTTATAGTAGGCGACGATGATATTCACGATGTAATTTCAAAAAAACGGCTCGGCACGAGGTGTACCTTTGTGAATGTCAGGAACAATTCGGCACGCGAGGTGATCCATGCCTTAAAAACCGGGCAGAGCTACGGGGTGATCGTCGGCGAAAACCAGCGTCACGATGGTATTCCGCAATTGCAAAGCCTGACGGTGCGCCATGACACGATCCAGGCCCTGATGACGCAACCAGCCAATGAAGTGATCATCACCGGCCAAAACGGCAAGGTACTCGCACTCGGCCGCCATACCGACCGCGTCAGCTACCGCATTACACCCGACGACCGCTACGCCCGCCTGACGTTCAAGTATGCAAACGGCACGGAGATTTTATTGAACCCTGTGTTTTTCACCCCTAAAAACGGGTATCAGCCCATGCCGGTTTATGAGAATTTCAATGAGACCATGTTTTTCCGGAGCATCGGCACCTGCATTCTGGGCGGATGGCTGCTCCTGGCGGCACGCCTGATGACCGGCCAGCGGCCGCAACGCTACGGACGACGCAGACTATCATGGCGATAGACCAGCTCCCAAAACACCCGCTGACCGCATTGGTGATCGTTTTTACGATCATCCGACTCCTCATCGCCAACCTTATCAACCTCGGCAACGACGAAGTTTACTATTTCACCTACGCCGTACTGCCCGATTGGAACCATTTCGACCATCCGCCAATGGTCGGGATTTTTATCCGCATTTTCACCTTCAATCTCCATTGCAATGCGGAAGTATTTGTGAGGATGCCTGGCATTGTGGCCGCAGCGGTTAATACGTGGCTAATCGCCCGTTGCGGGACGCTTATCAAAAACCGGAACACCGGCCTGATTGCCGCTCTGCTTTACAACACTTCTGTTTACACCTGCATTCTTTCCGGCATTTTCATCCTTCCCGATTCAGTGCAGCTTACGTTCTGGCTGGCTGCCTTGTATTCGATGCTGCGGTGTATGAAGGCCACGAGTCCGTCGGATATCCACCGGCACCTGCTATTGACGGGCCTGTGGATCGGACTTGCGACGATGGCCAAAGTACACGGCGTGTTCCTCTGGTTCGGATTTCTCGGTTTTATCACTTTCGATCGCCGTGGCCTGCTTAAAAGCCCTTATTTATATGTGTCAATGACCATTACTGCATTGCTGGTCTCGCCGATCTTGTTCTGGAATATCAGCAACGACTTCATTACCTGGCGGTTCCATAGCGAACGCGTGGTGATAGACAATAGCGGCATGAATATCAAATCCCTTTTCCGGACAACCATCGGTCAGGTTTTGTATGCTAATCCGTTCCAGGTCGCCATCTTCATCCTCACCGGCAGAGCAGTCGCACGGGGGCTTACCGCGGCCGACGCGGCATCGGTCGCATTGCTCTATTGGTGCAGTTTGCCCATCATAGCCTGTACCACGCTGGTTTCACTTTTTCGCGACACGCTACCGCATTGGAGCGGGCCGGGGTTTCTCGGTCTCATGCTCATCGGTGCGGCCTGGGCCGATCAGTTCATTTTCCCGGGCATGAATACCCTTCCCAAAAAGCTGCTGCACGGCTCTCTGGGGCTGATTTTGTTCGTATTCACCATTGGTCCCATTCTAATCCGATGCTACCCGGGCACGATGAGCTCCAAACCCTTCCCGCGCACGGGAGCGGGCGATGCCACTTTGGATATTACCGGCTGGGAGCAACTGTTACCCGCATTTGAAAAACTTCGTACCGACGATATTGCCAGCGGGCAAATGCAGCGCGAGGCGCCGATGGTCGTACATAAATGGTTTCCGGGTGCTCACATCTATTACCATGTCGCATACCCGCTCGGCATGCGCGCCGTGGGCGTCGGAAAACTCGAAGACCTCCATCAGTTCGCATGGCTCAACCAGCTTTACGGGCATGTCCCGGCCGGTTCCGACGCCTGGTACATTACTCCTTCCAATAATTTCAGCGATCCCACGGAGCAATTTGCAGGGCAGTTTGAGCGGTTCGAAAAGGCCGGGACTATCACGCAAAGGCGTAACGGACAAGTAGCGCGGTGCTGGTTTGTTTACCGGCTTCGGAATGCGAGGCGCAGTCTAGGAGGTTAGGGCGCGCCGTCAAAAAACATTTTCCTCTTCATACAACCATTTCCCGATCTTGCGGCCTCTTTGATACGAATACGCTAAAAATCCCCGCATGACTTCGGAAGCCGATTTGATCACTGGTTGCCTTTTAAATGACCGCATTGCGCAGCGACAGCTGTACGACCGCTACAAAAAAGCGATGTACACCCTCGCCTACCGCATTACCGGTGATTTCGACGATGCCAACGACGTCTTGCAGGACTCATTTCTGGAAGTATTCAAGCATTTGAACCAGTTCCGGGGAGAATCGACGCTCGGCGCGTGGGTCAAACAAATCGTCGTCCGGAAATCGACGAAGAAGAAGCGGCTGGTGATCTGGCAAAATGTGGATGATTATACAGGTGAAGGAGTCGACTGGGGCGAATCGGAGATCAATGCAGCGCACCTTGAAACAGCGGTTTTATCACTCCCTGACGGTTTCCGGACCATTTTTGTACTCGCCGAAGTAGAGGGCTACACGCACCGGGAAATCGCCGTGATGCTTAATATTTCGGAAGGTACCTCGAAATCACAATTGTTTCATGCCAAAAGGAAGCTCCGCGCGATGCTTTCGGCGAATTGACCTCGATTATAATGGAAAAGAACCATATAAACCTCCAAAATGCGATCCGTCGCTTCCCGGCCTACGAACCGGGGGACGAAGTATGGGATGCGATGAATGAGCACTTGATGGCGCAACCGCTTCGCGAGGCGCTTTCAGAAATGCCCTCCTACGAGCCGGACGATAAACTGTGGGACCTCATCGACCGCAAAAATACGCAGCAGCAACGCTGGAAATGGGGATATGCGGCCGCCGTGCTCCTGATGGCCGCGGGGTTTGCCTGGCTGATGCTGCCAGCAGGTTCAGCGGGCATCGCCTACTCGCAGGAAACCGTCGACCAGCGGCTGCAAATGGATGCCGAGTTAAAGACCGACCAGCAATATCACCTTCTGAAGACCTATTGTGAGACGGAGACGCTGGTGTGCAAGAGCATCGAATACAAGTCGTTGCAGCAGGAATACGAGCGGCTCAGTTCGGCATCGGAGCAGCTCGTCCAGGCGATCGGCGATTACAACACCGAACCGGCCCTCCTCAGGCAGTACAATGAGATTGAAAGACAAAAAACGGACATTCTGAATGCAATGGCCAAGATGATTTAAGCACCTGAACAATGAAAATGTATCTCAAAAATATCCGAAAACAAACATTGCCCCTGCTGCTTGCATGGGCGCTCGGTAGCCTGCCTGCGTACGCGCAGGGGAAATTGCAGGTTGCCACCAAGCGGATCGAAAAGACGGTGAGCGCGCCTACTGTGCGGACACTGTACATCAGCGCGGAAAAGGCCGATATCGAGATCGTGACCTGGGACAATTCCGATATTACCGTGGTGATGGAACTTTCCGCCCGTCATCCGGATCGCGCCACCGCTACGCAGGACCTTTCCAAGTTGCAGTATATTGCCGACCGTAATGGGAAGGACTATTTCCTGCGCAATTATATTGTGTTAAAAGATGGGGAAAGCAAGCCCGTCTCGAACTTGAAAGCGCGGTATACGATCCATTTGCCTGCATCGTGCGCCGTCGACCTCAAAAATTCGTTCGGTACCATTATCCTTCGCGGACTGACCAACCAACTGAACCTCAAAGCGGATTTCTGCACAACAAACCTGACTGGATTGAGCGGCAAAGGTGCCCTGCAAACCACATTCGGCGAGCTTTCGGGCAACGAACTGGCAGGGACATTCACCTTTGCGAGCGACCACACCAATGTTCGCCTGGAACAGATTGCCGGGGCAGTTCGGATCGATGCTGCGTACGGAAACGTGGAAATTTTCCCGACCGTAGGCCTCACCAGCCTGGGCATCCATTCCAAAAAAGCCGAAGTGACGCTCCTGGCGAAGAACTGGCAGCATTTCGACTACACCATCAACGGCGCCTACGCCACCATGAAATTGCCCAACGGCTTTAAATGGAAACGTAATACTGCCGATTTTAAAGAAGCATTTTTTTCCCGCAACCAACTCGCCAGCGTCGACATCAACGCCGAGTTCGGCAGGGTTACGATTAAATAACGGGTGCTCTAATTATTAGCCATGAAAGTAAAATAACCCTCCTCTTCAACCATTCAAAACACTTACAAACAATCGCCTATCGATAACACGTTTACTGCTTTAAACCTCACCCAACTGTTATTTGATGCAAAAAGGCGTATTGTTTGTCCTGCTCGTGCTGCTTTTCGCTGCCGCACGCGCGCAGGATACCGTGAGCGTATCCTATTCCGAAGAAACCGACACCCTGGTGAAACAACGTTTCCTGGACCGGTACGAGAATGTGTTTATGACCAAAGTGCCGACAAGGCATATGTTCAAGATCGGGTTGTCGCAGTATTATCAGGCCAGGGTCTTTGCGCTATCGGACGACCGCACGCTCAACAGCACGTCATTGCATCTTGGCTATGAATTCAAGTTTTTGCCAGCATTTTCCATTGCACTTTCAGGCCACATACCTTATTATGATCTCCAAACACCGTTTCGGGAGTCATTTCAAAACACAGTCCTGGACGCTCAGTTACGTTGGTTTATGAATATGGGAAGACGAATCAGGAAGGGTAAAAGTGCCAACAATTTCAGCGGCAATTACCTTGCGATATTTTATAATATGCCGAGCACCGCCGATGACGATCCACGGATAGGGCTAAAAATGGGCTTTCAAAGAAGGTTCCTGAATTTCGGATTTATGGATTTTGCGATCGCGTTGCAACAAGGAACGCCGTTCTTTCACTACGGGATAGTAAACAACTGGGACCTTTCTACTCAGGCGAGCTTCGGGTTGGCTTTCGGAGATTGGAAAAAGGCTGACATAGGTCCATTATGCGACGTTTTTCTTTGCGATGAGCACCTTTCCAGCCAATGGAAAATCAGGTTACCCGAGCTAACATTGGGGAGATACATGGTCAGGATCCGAACGGCATTTGCTTTTGAAAAGAAGTTCGGCACATCACCGTTCAGTATTAATTTTCAATTGAATGCCGACCACAGCGATGGGTTTAACGATATAAGAAGTCCGGAATTTATCTTCGGGTACCGTTATACAAGATCACGATCGAAGGAAAAAGCAGCGAGCTTCTCTGTCCAGCCCCGCTACTACTTCCTAAATAAAATACAGAAAATGAGAGGGAAAGGGGGCCATGGCTTTTCGGGACCTTATGCGGGAGTTAACACTGCATATGTGTATTACAAGGGGTCTCATAACCTCTATCGATATAACGCCAAGAACATCAACATAGAAACTACCAGCATTCACGCAGGCCCATTGCTGGGTTACCAATTGCGCGTTTTTCGTCATGGCTATGTCGATTGCAACACCTCCTACAATTTCAAGGATTACCTAAACAGCACCGAAACTAACTTCGGCTTTACGACCAATATTACAGTCGGGCTCGCATTCTGACGCGCTGATATTTATCTGCTTCTTCATTATGACACGCACTACCAAAAAGTGGGTTGGCATCGCTGTATCCATTGCCATCGTACTGCTATTTCTCTTTCAGCGCGACAGGGAAGATTCGCGCATGAGGCGTGCGTGGGAGCATAAGTACCGCCACACCCGAATGCAGATCGGCTGGCACCTGACAAACCTGCGGCACGAGTACGGAACGCAACAATTGCATATTTCTCAGAACACCGCACTGGGAATCCGGAGATTGTGGGACGATCGCGACGTATTGCTCTATGTCTTGCGACATCAGAAGAGTGCGTTCCAGGCAGACAGTCTCGTCAAACTGGAACAACTCATAGACCACCACGCCCCATTGACGACCGTACTCAAAGAAATCGAACGAATTGAACAAATCAATGATACCGACTAGCCATCAACGCCATGAAAAACGAAAGGAACATCACCAATCCATTGCAAAATGCAAAACAATACCTGACAAACCTGACCTTCCTGACGCTTCTGACGCTCGTTACTTCCTGCGATCAGTTTGAATTCAGCCCTAACCAATCCTTCGATCATTCCAGCCCTTCCAACCTGAATGCGCAAAACCTGGCCCGCCTCCGCCGGAACGCCGAAGATGACACGGTTACCATCGTTTTTGCTGGTGACACCCAGCGATGGTATGACGAACAGGAGCGTTTTGTAAAGAAGGTAAACAGCCTCGAAAACGTTGACCTGGTACTGCTGGCTGGCGATATTTCTGATTTTGGACTATTACAGGAATTCAAATGGGTACATAAGCGGCTGTCCGCGCTACGGGCTCCATACTTCGGTATTATCGGCAATCACGATATGGTAGCGAATGGCAGGCAGATCTTCCAGCAGATGTTCGGGCCGCTCAACTACTCGTTCGTGTACAGGGGAATCAAATTCATTGCCCACAATACCAACGGACTGGAAGCGCCCGGCGAAAATATACCCGACATCGGCTGGCTCGCGAGTGAATTGCAAAATACCGAGGGAGCCGATTTTCTTATCACCGTTTCCCACGTGCCGCCATTCAATGCTGTGGAATTCGGCACTGAATCGGTAAAACCTTATACCGACCTGTTACAAAACACGCCCAACTTACTGCTCTCCCTGCACGGCCATGTTCATCAGCACCAGGACTTCTATCCATTTGGAGATAAGGTGCATTACATGACCAGTTTTTCCTTCGGCCAAAGCGCTTTTGTGCTGCTCCAAATCTCAAAAGGCAAAGTTCTGAAATCCGTTATCGACTACTGAAATGAAAAGAATGCTCGCACTGGCGGCGCTCCTTGCAACGGGAGCAGCCAGTACGTCCTATGCCCAATTCGCGAAGAAACTGATCCCGGACTTTGCACAAATCCAATATGCCGGCAGCAACGGCTGGATGGGCCTGGGCGCCGGGTATGAATTCTTCCACCGACGCTTGCGCACCAACCTGCAATACGGATATGTGCCCCCGGCCAAAGGAGGCCCCTTGCATTTATTCTCCGGCGCTATTTTTTATCAGCCAGTACGCATCCGATCAGGTTCCCGTTTCCAGATCAACCCGTTCGACTTTGGATTTAAAGGCAGCTATCAATTCGGGAACGACTACTTTTTCAGGCTTCCCTCCCGCTATCCGCCTAACTATTACTGGTGGAGGCCGGCGTTTCGCCTGCATTTAGCAACGGAATCTTCTCTGACTTACAAATTGCGTCCCAATTCCGGGATCCGCACGTTAAGCACCTACCTCGAATTCAACACGAATGACTTGTACCTCGTCAGCTATGTGCTCAATGCAGGTTCGCTGGGAATCAGGGAAGTGGTAAAGGCCGGAATCGGCGTGCGGTTGGGATTTTAGGCAGGTAGAGACACCGGATTTCTGCTTTATTATGCATTAGACTGGATGAAACCAGTCGCTAACCTACGGACTTATGAATATCCTGAAAGCCTTTTTGATTACCGGCAGAATACGCTGCCTTATGCTAGCTGCATATTGTTTTACCCAAACTACGGGTATTGCACAAACCGCCCGCCCATTCATCCCCCTGTGGGAAAACGGCGCGCCGGGGTTCGAAAACAGGCGAAGCGAACCCGAATCGGCGAAGGATTATTGGGTAAAAAACATTCATAATCCGTCATTACAGGTGTTTACGCCGCCCGCAAGCAAGGCTAACGGAACGGCTGTGGTGGTATGTCCGGGCGGCGGTTTCAGGCTGCTGGTTTATAATGCGGAAGGCATCCAACCCGCCGAATACCTGACCAAGCTGGGCATTACTGTTTTCGTTTTAAAATACCGCCTCCCGCGTGAAGAAGGCTCGCCCTACTCGCTCGACAAGCACCCGCGCGAAGACGCGTTACGGGCGATCAGGCAGGTACGCAGCCGTGCGAAGGAGTACGGGATCGATCCCGCACGTGTAGGGATGCTCGGCTTTTCTGCGGGTGGAGAAGTTGTTGCTTCGGTAGCCTATATTTCCGGCAAAGGGGAACCCAATGCCAAAGATCCCGTCGACCGCCTCGACGGAAGGCCAGATTTCCAAATGCTAGTCTATCCCGGCCCGCTCGGCATCCCCGAAACCGTCCCTGCCGATGCCCCGCCTGCATTCCTTCTTGCCGCCAACGACGATCCGTGCTGCGGCGTCACCACCGCAAGCCTGCTCATCAAATACCGCGAAGCCAAGCGGCCCGTCGAGGCGCACCTCTACACCAAAGGCGACCACGGTTTCAACATGGGCGACCGCTCACCGCTCCAAAGTATCAAGTCCTGGCCGCAGCGAATGGCTGATTGGCTAGGGGATAATGGGTATTTGAAGTGAAAATGTACTTGAAATAATCCTCCTGCTAATCTTTCGGAAGCCGGTTGAAAATTTGATAAACGATTTGAATACCGGAATTGTTAGCTTGTTGCAGTTAATCAAACAGGCTTCACAGCAATGACTATTCAGGAACAAATAATACAGGACGTGGCGACCGTAACCCAAAGTGCCGGTCTAAAATCTCAGCTATATGACTACCTGCAATCGCTCAAATCCAATAGACCGCAACAACCAAACAAGG
>DATMSL010000994.1:0-11775 GCA_035565435.1 Dyadobacter sp.
TTCAGTGATGATTCTGGGGCTCTTGGCTGCTGGCTGCAAAAAGAAAGTTGCGCCTGTATCTGAAAGGATCGCAAAGGCCTGGACGGCAGAATCTGTTAAGCACGGTGCAACGGTGGTTTATACCCGTGGTGGTTCCGGCAATATCGAAGCCGCTTACTCCGGCTTCCGCCTGACGCTTACCAACACCGGCGGTACCAAAACTGTGAGCCTGACCGACGTTGATGGCAAAACCTTCACAGGGAATTGGGACCTGGAAGGCGATACGAAGCTGGTACTCACTAATTTGACCCCTGCGCCTACCGGCTCAGGCGGCAAGCTCGAATTCACGATCAACTCGATCGACGATGCGAAAGTGGTGCTCACACGCCTCACGGCAAGTCCTAAAACGGGAAACACTATTAACGAATATACATTGACCAACCCGTAAGCGGAAAGTCAATATTGCATATCCATCGCGAAGCCATTTCCAATGCGGGAATGGCTTCGCTTTTTTGTCTAATTTTGCGGCATGGAAACACGAACTGAAATAAGCAGCCTGGGGGAATTCGGGCTGATCCAAAGAATAAATAAAGGCATACGTACCACATTGCCGGATACTGTCCGGGGCATAGGCGACGACGCGGCGGTGATCGATCTGGGTGAAGATTTCGGCTTGCTGACTACCGATATGTTCCTCGAAGGCATCCATTTCGACCTCACGTTTTTTCCGCTCAAACACCTTGGGTATAAAGTCATCGCAGCCGGTATTTCCGATATTGCCGCTATGAACGGTATTCCGCGGCAGGTTACGACCAATCTCGCATTAAGCAACCGCTTTTCGGTGGAAGCAGTGGACGAGCTTTATGAAGGGATGAAGCTGGCTTGCAAAGATTTTAATGTAGATCTGGTAGGCGGTGATACTACTTCCTCACGTTCGGGGCTTATTATTTCCGTAAGTGTTTTGGGTAAGGTTAAAAAAGACAAGATCGCATACCGGAATACAGCAAAGCCGAACGACTTGCTTTGCGTTACGGGCGACCTGGGCGGCGCCTATATGGGCCTGCAATTGCTCGAAAGAGAAAAGCAGGTGTTCCTGGCTAACCCGAATATGCAACCGGAGCTCGAAGGAAAGGATTACGTGATCCAGCGCCAGCTGCGCCCGGAAGCGAGAATGGACGTGGTTTACGAACTCGACGAAGCCGGAGTGATACCGACTTCGATGATTGACTTATCGGACGGCCTTGCCTCTGACCTCCTGCATATATGCGCGCAATCGGGCGTGGGCGCGGTGGTTTTCGAAGAGCGTCTGCCGATTGACGAACAAACTTACCTGGCAGCCTCTGAACTGAATATCGGTGCGGCTACCGCGGCATTAAATGGCGGCGAAGATTACGAGCTGCTTTTCACGGTGTCGCAATCGGCCTACGAGCAGATCAAAAACAATCCCAAGATCACTTTTATCGGTTATATCACCGATAAAAAAGGTGAAGTGGAGCTTCACACCAAGGGCGAATCCCGTGTGCCGCTTACGGCGCAGGGTTGGAATGCCTGATTTGTTCCTCGCCATAAAAGCTTCAAAGCATAACTTTCACGGGTTATGCTTTTTTTGTTTTAACCCATACACGCAACCATCGGAAAGATTTGGTCGTAATCGCGACGTATCCAATTCATCTCTAACAAATCATAATTAAATCCGATGAAAATCTTTTCCACTTCCAGAATGCTGGTTGCATTGGGACTGTTAATGGCGGTCAGCTTCTCGTGCTCCGACGACGACAAAACTGATCCGACACCAACCCCCACCAACGATGTTCAATTGAAAGACAATGCGACGCTGGGCAAAATCCTGACTGACAGCAAAGGCAGGACACTTTATTACTTTTCAAAGGATGCATCCGGCGTTTCGGCCTGCTCGGGAAACTGTCTTATCAACTGGCCGATCTATTCGGCAGGCGACCTCACGGCGATTAAGCTCGATGCTGGTCTGGATAAGGCCGATTTCGGCACGATTACCACAAATGGCCAGTCGCAAACTACCTACAAAGGTTGGCCGCTTTACTATTATAAAGACGATGTGGCTGCGGGAGATGTTAAAGGAGAGAATGTCGGAACAGTTTGGTTTGTGGCCAAAACCGATTACACCATTATGATCGCCAGCGGGCAGCTGGTGGGCAATGATGGAAAATCGTACAAATCGGATTACACGGAGGGCACCGGTGCCACCCAGTTCTTCACCGACGGAAAAGGCCGGACATTGTACGCGTTTGTAAAGGATAAAAACAACAAGAATAACTACACCAAATCCGATTTCTCGAATGATGCGACCTGGCCTATTTACACGGCTGACCTGAAATCGCTGCCAACGGGTGTCGATAAGGCATTGTTCAGCACGATTGATGTGTTTGGAAAGAAGCAGCTGACTTATAAAGGTTGGCCGCTGTACTATTTCGGACCCGACGCAGCTACCAGGGGCGCCACCAAAGGCGTGAGTGTTCCCACGCCGGGAATCTGGCCGATCGTCAATATTGCATCACCAGTTGCGCCTAACTAAATAAGTGCTTATTACGAAGTGTAGTAGAAGAGTGGCTTTCCCAAGGGATCGCCACTTTTTTGTTATTTGCCCCAGCGGGCCACCAGTTCTTCAAATTGCTTCTGCAAATGTAAAGTCCGCTTGCCAGCCATGCCGTTTGCGACAGGCTGGTCGCCAATCTGCACTACCGGCATAACCCATTTGGTAGTGCTGGTAGTGAACACTTCATCGGCGGTCATTACCTCTTTGTAGGTAACCGGACGTATTTCTACCTCAAAATCTGCTTTGGCAAGCTCGATCACCACACGGCGCGTCACGCCGTTGAGGACATTACGGTCGGACGTAATGAGCTTACCGCCCTGGAATGCGAATAAATTGCTCCTTGTAAGTTCGCTCACTTCACCGTCTTTATGAAAAAGCAGATCCGCGGCCTGCTGGCGTTTCATTTCGTCGGCCATGAGCACCATATGGACATAATTGGTGCTTTTGATCTCCGGTAAATCGCGAACATATTCGTAAGGCAGCACCTTAATCCCTTTCAAACGGCCGGCCGGGTTATCCTGCGGCAATGCTTCGGTACGGATCAGCAAATTGGGCTGAACTACATGCACGCCATCCGGCGCGTAGCCACCCGTGAGTACAAACCGGAACGCCACTTCTGCCTCCCCGGACATGGAATGCAAATCAGCCAGGATCTTTTCCGTTTCTTGCTGCGTCACCGGAAGTGGCAGTTTCAGCAACCGCGCCGAATTCTCGAAACGTTTCCAGTAATCGTTCCACCGGAACGGGACGCCATTATAGGTCCTGAAAAAATCGAATAACCCGTAACCTCGAAGTAATCCGAGGTCGCTGGTCTGAAAAACGGGCTGGTCGAGCGGGACGATTTCGCCGTTAAAATATTGGAAGAAAGGCATTGAAAGCAGATTTGGTTGATTGGGGTAAAGTTATTGATAAAGGCTTTTCAAATACTGCTTTTGTAAATGTAAATGCCAATTTTTAGGTTTTATCTTTGCGGTTCACATAACCCGTCGGGTCAGCCATGAGCCCGGCAATATTACGCTTCGCATGATCCAACCCACATCATTACTTGAAAAACTTCAGATTGAATTTGACCGGCATTCCTATGGCGATGCGCCCGAGGAGCTTTATGAGCCGATTACCTATATCATGTCACTGGGAGGGAAGCGTTTCCGGCCGTTGCTGACGCTGCTTGCCGCCTCTATTTTTGATACGGATATTGAAAAGGCCTTGAAACCGGCTATGGCGGTGGAGGTGTTCCACAATTTCACGCTTATGCACGACGATATCATGGACCGTGCGCCCCTGCGCAGGGGGATGCCTACCGTGCACGAGAAATGGAATGCGAATACGGCGATTCTGTCCGGCGATGTAATGCTGATCCGCTCTTATGATCTGCTGCTGGATGTGGCACAGGATAAACTGCGGTCGGTATTGAGCCGGTTTAACCAGACAGCTGCGGAAGTATGCGAAGGCCAGCAACTGGATATGAACTTCGAAACGCGCTGGGATGTGACGGAGGAAGAGTACATTGGTATGATCCGGCTGAAAACGTCGGTGCTGCTCGGTTTTGCGCTGGAATTGGGGGGAATGATCGGCGGGGCGGATGAGGAAACAGCAAGACTTTTATACTCGGCGGGTGAGAATATGGGCATCGGCTTCCAGCTGAAAGACGATTTGCTGGATGTTTACGGCGACCCTGCCAAATTTGGAAAACAGGTAGGCGGCGATATTATTGCCAATAAAAAGACATTCCTGCTGATTGAAGCATTATCAAAAGCAGAAGGTAGTTTGAAAACCGAGCTCGACCACTGGATAAGCCTTAATAGATTCGATAATGCGGAGAAAGTGGCTGCTGTGACCGGTATTTACGATGCGCTGGACATCCGGGCATTTACCGAACGTAAAATAAATGAATATTTCTCGCGCGGAATGGCTAGTTTACAGCAACTGCGCACCGACAGCGTTCAGAAAGAAGTGCTTTTACAGTTTGTGGAGCAGCTTGTGGCGCGGGAAAAGTAATTTTATCAACAAATAACCCATTATATGTCGATTACCCTCATTTTAGTGATCATAACTTCGGGCATCAGCTATTACGCTTTCAACAATTACAGCTTGATGGATAAGCTGATCCTGAACCCTTACCGCGTGACGCAGCGTAACGAATACTACCGGTTTGTGACTTCTGGTTTTGTACATGCGGATTTTGGCCACCTGATTTTCAATATGCTCTCCCTGTGGTTTGTGGGAGAGAGCATCGAGCGACTGTTTTCAATGCTTTTCGGGCCTAGCGGGACGTTTTATTACCTGTTTCTGTACCTGGTGGGTATTATCGTTTCCGACATTCCTACCTTTTTGAAGCATCGTAAAAATTCGAAGTATAATTCTCTCGGAGCTTCCGGTGGAGTATCGGCGGTACTTTTTGCGGCGATATTGTATGCACCATTAATGCAGATTTGCCTTTATTTCTTCATTTGCATGCCCGGGTTCATTTTTGGCTTGCTATTCCTTGGGTATTCATTTTACGAGGCGCGACGTGGTACCAGTTATGTGAATCACAGTGCACACATGTACGGGGCCATTTTCGGGATGATTTTTATGGCTGTCGTGTATCCTAGCGCAGTACCACAGTTTTTTGAGCAAATTCTGAGCTGGCGCTTATTTTAATGTAGCCAGTACAGTGACGCTACCTACCGTTTTGTCTTGAAGGTTAACATTGATTTCGGCGTCCAGGGGAATGTAAAGATCGACTCTGGACCCGAATTTGATAAAGCCCATTTCGGTGCTTTGCTCCACTTTATCGCCTTCCTTCACATACCAGCGTATACGACGGGCAGCCGCGCCCGCGATCTGCCGGAATAGTATTTCAACGCCTTCCTTATTGCGGATTACAACCGTCGTACGTTCGTTTTCGGTACTGGACTTCGGGTGCCACGCGACGAGGTACAAACCAGGGTGGTATTTAAAATATTGAATCACCCCACTGATAGGGTTCCAGTTGACGTGTACATTCAGTGGTGACATGAAGATGCTGATCTGGCGGCGTGGTCCTTTGAAATATTCTGTCTCCACAACTTCTTCAATCACAACCACCTTCCCATCGCAAGGTGCCACGATTTCGCGGTCGCTTTGACGCACCACGCGCGTGGGGACCCGGAAAAACTGCACGACGAGGAAGAAAATGACAATGCTCGCGATCAATACGAGGCGTGGGATCCAGTAGCCGTCGGGAAGGAGATAGTTGATCCCTAAATTGATCATGATCAGCACAATGGCCGTTACTGCCATGATCGTATATCCTTCTCTATGCAGTTTCATGCAAGCTTGTTTTTTTGTTAATGATGGTCTCCGAAATGCAAATATCGCATAAATCCTGATTTTCCGGCAACGAAAAAGCCCCGACGCTTGGCGCCAGGGCTGTATTTTACCGACAGTTTTTGTCAGGTGTGGTCATTTTAAGTCATGTATTGTCAGTAGGTCATTTTTTTGTCAGATGTGGTCATTTGTCAGGTGTTGTTGTGATTGTTTTTAGAAATTATTCTTCTCCCACATTACTATCAATGTCAACCCTTGACTATAAGTGACTACTCTTGACTAAAATAACAATTCTTGACTACTAATGACCACACCTGACTAAGCATGACCATTTCTGACCATAAGTGACTATTCCTCATGCACGTCAACCACGACGCAATCGCCGTTTTTCACTTCGTGCTCCACTTTCTTGAACTTCACATCGCGGACAATGCGGCCATCGCGGTACTGAACCGAAACGCGCTGATTACGGTCGGCGATTTTAATGGTACGCACCGGCTGCGCTTTGGTAGTCGATTCCTGTGAATGGAAAGTGTCGCTTTCGAGGTCGTAGTCTTCCTCGCGGTTGGTGTGCAGCTCGGGTGCCGGCTCCGGACGGCGTACCTGCTGTGGCACGGCGGTCGGCGGCGCTGCTTCTTCCTGCGGGATATCGGCCTTCATCAGGAAGGAGATCATATCAAAGTTCACTTTGCTCAGGAAGCGTTTGAAGAGCTCCACCGATTCGAATTTGTAGATCAGCAATGGATCTTTCTGTTCGAATACCGCATTTTGCACGGACTGTTTCAAGTCGTCCATTTCGCGCAAATGCTCTTTCCATTCCTGGTCGATGAGCGAAAGTACAATCGCCTT
This sequence comes from Dyadobacter sp., assembly GCA_035565435.1. GTDB lineage: Bacteria > Bacteroidota > Bacteroidia > Cytophagales > Spirosomataceae > Dyadobacter. The sequence continues at coordinate 6,692 of DATMSL010000994.1, forward strand.
CTCCATTTCGCGGGTAATGTCCTTGCCTTCGCTTTCGATGGCTTTCTGCAGACCTACTACCACACCTGCCTGACGGATACCATCCGTGAACGGAATCATGATTTCGGAAATTACCGCACCGCGTTCTGCGTAAATTGAGCGGAGAACCGGCAATGCTTTGCCTGAAATGCTGTCGTTTTTGTCCTGGTATTGTTTTTCGGCCGCGTCGTACAGTTTCTGTGAACGGTCGGAAGGCTTCATCGCGCCATATTCGGTCTCGCTGAAAGGAACTTCCATGCCTAATGTAGTAATGGCTGCGAGTTCAAGTTCGGCGTAGCTTCCTGCGGTAGTCGCGATTTCGTCGCACACATCGAACAACGTGTTGGCGATATCCACCGCCAGACGATCGCCGAACAACGCATTGCGACGGCGCGTATAGATCGCGTCACGCTGATAGTTCATCACGTCGTCGTATTCGAGCAAGCGTTTCCGCATTCCGAAGTTGTTCTCTTCTACTTTTTTCTGAGCGCGCTCGATCGACTTCGTGATCATGCTGCTCTGAATCACTTCGCCTTCTTCGAGGCCCATGCGATCCATAACCTTCGCCATACGGTCGGAACCGAACAGACGCATCAGGTTATCTTCCAATGACACGAAGAACTGGGACGAACCCGGGTCACCCTGGCGTCCCGAACGACCACGCAGCTGGCGGTCGACGCGACGGCTTTCGTGGCGTTCCGTACCGATGATCGCCAAACCACCCGAAGCCTTCGACTCGGCAGTCAGCTTAATATCGGTACCACGACCGGCCATGTTGGTAGCGATTGTTACAGTGCCTGGTTTACCGGCTTCCGCAACAACCTCCGCCTCGCGCTGGTGTTGTTTCGCGTTCAAAACCTGGTGCGGGATCTTGCGGAGCGTGAGCATCCGGCTGATGATCTCGGAGTTTTCAACCGAAGTTGTACCCACGAGTACCGGGCGGCCGGCTTCTACTAGTTCCACGATTTCGTCGGTTACGGCATTGTATTTCTCGCGAACCGAGCGGTAAACTTTGTCTTCCTGGTCTTTACGAACAATTCCTCTGTTGGTAGGGATCGAAACGACGTCGAGTTTATAGATTTCCCAGAATTCGCCTGCTTCTGTTTCCGCGGTACCGGTCATACCAGCCAGTTTGTGGTACATCCGGAAGTAGTTTTGCAAGGTAATCGTCGCATATGTCTGCGTAGCGTCTTCCACGCGTACACTTTCCTTGGCTTCGATCGCCTGGTGCAAGCCGTCGGAGTAGCGGCGGCCTTCCATGATACGGCCGGTTTGCTCATCGACGATCTTCACCTTTCCATCCATGATCACGTATTCCACATCTTTTTCAAACAATGTAAATGCTTTCAAAAGCTGGTTAACCGTGTGGATACGGGCTGTTTTTACGGAATAATCGCGGATCAATGCTTCTTTCGCGATCACGCGGTCGTGCTCGCTGAGCGAAGCGTCTTTTTCAATGGCGTCGAGGTCGACCGCGATATCAGGGAGAATGAAGAAGTTGCTTTCTTCGGACTCGCCTGTGAGGAAGTCGATACCTTTTTCGGTAAGTTCAATGCTGTTGTGGCGCTCGTCGATTGTGAAGTAAAGCGGAGCGTCGGCTTGTGGCATCAGTTTCTGGTTTTCTGCCAGGTAAATCGATTCCGATTCCTGCATAATGGCCTTTACACCACCTTCACTGAGGTATTTGATCAAAGGCTTGTACTTAGGCATACCGCGATGTGCGCGGAACAGCGCCAGACCACCTTCTTTTTTATCTCCTGCCTGAATTTTCTTCTTAGCGTCGTTCAGGAAGTCCATGGCGAGGCGTTTCTGGGCCTCCACGATCCTCGCAACGCGCGGTTTCAATTCTAAAAATTCCTGCTCGTCGCCGCGTGGCACGGGACCGCTGATGATCAATGGCGTACGCGCATCGTCAATCAACACGGAGTCGACCTCATCGACCATCGCGAAATGGTGCTTGCGCTGCACGAGTTCTTCCGGAGTCCGTGACATATTGTCACGCAGGTAGTCGAAACCGAATTCGTTGTTAGTACCGTAAGTAAGGTCTGCTTTATAGGCATTGCGGCGTGCAATGGTGTTCGGCTGGTGACGGTCTATACAGTCCACGCTCATGCCGTGGAACTCGAAAAGCGGTGCATTCCACTCGGCGTCACGTTTGGCGAGGTAGTCGTTCACGGTTACAATGTGAACGCCTTGCCCTGCGAGCGCATTCAGGAATGAGGGAAGGGTAGCCACGAGGGTTTTACCTTCACCCGTTGCCATTTCGGAAATTTTACCCTGGTGCAACACCACACCACCGATCAGCTGCACATCGTAATGGATCATGTTCCATTTGATAGGCTGGCCGATCACGTCCCAGGTTGTATTCCAAATAGCTTTATCACCACTAATGGTCACATTCGACTTTTTAGTAGCGATTTCACGGTCAAAATAGTTGGCGGTTACTTCCAGCTTGTCATTTTCTGTAAAACGGCGTGCGGTGTCCTTTACGATCGCGAATGCTTTTGGAAGAATATCGAGCAATACCTTTTCCAGTTCTTTATTTCTTTCCAGTTCGAGTGCGTCGATTTTCTTGAAGATCGCCTCTTTACTGTCCACATTCGGTTCGTCGGCTGCCTGCTGTCTCAACGTTGCGATTTGCTCATCGACAGATTTCAGTTGATCGGCAATATGTTGTTTCAAGTTCGCGGACTGCGCCCGGAGCTCATCATTCGACAGGGAGGCCAGGAGGGCATATTCGGCATTTACCTTTTCAACGTACGGGGTCAGCTCTTTCAAGTCCCGTTCCGATTTCGTGCCAAATAGCTTGGAAAATATTTTAAACATGATGTGATGTATGTTTTTTAACCGGTTTTTCCTTATAAAATATTGAGCCTGCCACAAATCGCGTGTCACATTGTCAGCAAAACCCGCATTTACAATCCCAAAGGTAATTCATTGCCAATAGTATTACGCAACATCCGGCAGAATCCTAATGCATATCTAATCTTTTAATATCCATTTATCTATCCTCAAAAATCACCCGTGCCAACGGTGTGAGACCGTTTGTACAGATTTGAAACTACTACTAGGTAATGCATAGTACCTTTGAAACATCAAAACGATTTAAACAGATATAGCCATGAACCACAATAGATTGTTCCGTAACACCAGCAACAAAATGATCGGCGGAGTAGCCTCAGGATTAGCCGATTACTTCGATATCGACGTCACTATTATCCGTGTATTGTTCGTACTTGCAGTCTTCATCCCGGTGACCTTCCCCATCATTTTGTTTTACATCATCCTTTGGATCGTCATGCCCGACAGCGCAAAACGCCCCAAAGAGCTGGAACAAGGACACATTCCTTCTTAAAAATTGAAAACTCCATCAGCAAAGACTTGGTAGTTGCAAACCGCCGGAAAACAAACTCCGGCGGTTTGTTGTTTTAGGATTAATACCTATTTTTACGAATGGTATGCAGGCATACTATTGGGGTTGCCTGCTTTAATATCGATTCAAAAACAAATCCAATATGAACGCATACATTGTTGCGGGCTATCGCACCGCGGTGGGCAAGGCGCCGAGAGGCGGTTTCCGGTTTACTCGTCCCGACGACCTCGGTGCAACGGTAATCAAGCATTTGCTGGAACAAACCCCGCAGCTCGATCCTACCCGCGTGGATGATGTGATTGTGGGTAATGCGGTGCCGGAAGCAGAACAAGGCATGCAGATGGGCCGTTATGTAGCATTGCTGTCGTTGCCCAAAAATGTATCCGGGATCACTATCAACCGGTATTGTGGCTCGGGCGTGGAAGCGATAGCGATGGCGTCGGCGAAAATCCATGCCGGAATGGCCGAATGCATTATCGCAGGTGGCACGGAATCGATGTCGCTGGTGCCTACAATGGGCTGGAAAACGGCTTTGAACTACGAAATAGCGCATACCAATCCCGATTACTACCTCAGCATGGGCCTCACGGCCGAGCAGGTAGCGAAGGATTTCAATATCAGCCGCGAGGCGCAGGATGAATTTTCATTTCAGTCACACCAAAAAGCGCTGCGTGCGCAGAAAGAAGGCTGGTTTGCCGACGGGATTGTGCCGGTAACCGTGAAGGAAACGTATTTCGACCAGGCTTCCGGTAAGAAGAAGACGAAGGAAACGGTCATCAGCCAGGACGAAGGCCCTCGTGCGGATACGACAGTGGAGGCATTGAATAAACTAAAACCCGTTTTTGCAGCAGGTGGCTCGGTAACGGCCGGGAACTCGTCCCAAACTTCGGACGGGGCCGCATTTGTGCTGGTTATGTCGGAAAGATTAGTGAATGAATTGGGCCTGAAACCCATCGCACGCATGATGTCGTACGCGACCGCGGGTGTGGACCCACGCATTATGGGCATCGGACCCGTGGCCGCTGTACCACTTGCATTGAAACAGGCAGGTTTGAAACTGGGCGACATTCAGCAAGTGGAATTGAACGAAGCTTTTGCGGCACAATCGTTGGCGGTGATCCAGGAACTGGGCATCGATCCCGCGATCGTGAACCCGAATGGCGGCGCTATTGCATTAGGACACGCATTAGGTTCTACGGGCGCCAGGCTTTCCGTCCAGCTTTTCAACGAAATGAAGCGCCGTGACCAGAAATATGGCATGGTAACTGCCTGTGTAGGCGGCGGGCAGGGCGTTGCCGGCATTTATGAAAGGCTCAACTAGGCCGTAGACTAACAATCGGCTTGATTTTAAAGGTCTCCCCGGAATGGTTACCCATCTTCCGGGGAGATTTTTTATTTTTGCCCTTTCATCATGCACGCCCGCTTTCATGGATGTATCCATTATTATCATTAATTACAGGACGCCTCAACTCATTATCAATTGCTTAGATTCTGTCAACCGGGTTACATCCGGAGTAATTTATGAGGTTATTGTTGTTGACAACGATCCTGAGAATGGCGGCGGTGCATTGGTAAGGGAAGCCCATCCGGAAGTGAGATGGATTGACATGGAATATAATGCGGGTTTTGGTATTGCCAACAACCGCGGCATGGAGATCGCCAAAGGGAAATATCTGCTGCTGTTGAATGCCGA
>DATMSL010000995.1:0-16110 GCA_035565435.1 Dyadobacter sp.
ACCAACTACCCTGCTCAGCTGGAAGGCCTTGCGGACTATGGTAATTCAAGGGGGACACAAACGCCCGTGAGCTTGTACCAGGGGCTTGATAATACGAACATTAACCGCGTAGCGACGATTTGGGACAACTTTTACCAATCCATCCGGAATGCGAACCTGGTTGTCGCGAATGTGCCGAAGGGGACAAGCATGACGGACGCGGAAAAAGCCTCATTTGTAGCGGAAGCGAAATACATGCGTGCGCTGATCTACTTCGCGCTCGTGCGTAACTGGGCGGGTGTGCCCCTACGCACGGAAGAAAACATGACGGTCGCCGATATCCCGCGGTCGAGTGTGGAGGATGTTTACAAGTTGATTGTCGCAGATGCGCTGGCCGCCGAAGCGGGGCTTCCCGACAACCCTTCGGAAATCGGACGACCTACCAAATGGGCTGCGAAAACCATGCTGTCGGAAGTGTATCTGTACCTCGAAAAATGGGAAGACTCGCGCGCGAAAGCGAAAGAAGTGATCGATTCGAAGAAGTACTCGTTGGTCGCGGTGAGCGTTTCAGAGGATTTTCAGAAGATTTATGGGCCTGAGGTGGTGAATACGAGCGAGGAGATTTTCTATTTCAAATACTCCCGTCAGCAGGGTTTTGGCCTGGTAAGTTATGCGCACCGCAAGATTGGGCAGTACAATTACTATGGCCCGGGGGGCGTGTACGCACAGTACACCGATTCGGTTTCTAATTCGGTAATTAAAAACTGGGATTTCAAGGATTTGCGTAAAAACCACATGTTTTATAATGTCGATATAGGCTTGGGTACAACGTCCCTCTTGTACCGCAAGTACCGCGATCCACTGGCTACCGGAGGTGCCGGCAACGATTACCCCTGGTACCGCTACGCCGATCTGCTCCTTTTCCATGCCGAAGCCGATGCCCGTGCGAATGGCAAACCGACTGCCGATGGTCTCGAAAGTCTCAACAAGGTGCATCGCCGCGCTTACGGAAAACCTGCCGAAGCGGCTTCGACGGTCGATTTCAAACTCGCTGATTTTGCCACATTACAGACCTTTATCGACAAGGTAGTGCAGGAGCGGGGCTATGAAACCATGTACGAAGGCAAGCGCTGGAATGACCTGAAACGGTTAGGAATAGCCAAACAGCGCATTTTAGAAGTAAAAAACATTGTCGTCGCCGAAAAGCATATGCTGTGGCCGATCCCGAATTCCGAGATTTTGTACAATAAGGCCATTACCGCCAAAGACCAGAATCCGGGTTATTAAGCATTTTTAATCATTTCAAAAACAATGAGAAAAAAAATAGCAATAGCACAGTTCGCTTGCCTGTTCGCATTCCTGTTGTCGGGCTTCCGATTCCAAATGGAACCGGGAGCCGTTGCTCCGGTGCAGGCGGATGTCTGCATTTACGGTGCGACAGCGGCCGGGGTAATCGCGGCATACACGGCTAAGAAAATGGGCAAGTCCGTCGTGCTCATCGAGCCGGGCGGGCATTTGGGCGGCATGACTTCCGGTGGCCTCGGCTACACCGATATTGGCAACAAATATGCCATTACGGGCCTTTCCAGGGACTTTTACCGTCGCATTGGCAAGCATTACGGCAAATTCGAGCAATGGACTTTCGAGCCGAGTGTGGCAAAAAAAACCTTGCAGCAATACCTGGACGAAGCGGGGATTAAGGTGATGTACCAAAGCCGGATCGTAAGCGCCCGTAAATCCGGGACGGGTATTCAATCCATTGTTTTGGAAAACAGCCTCAAACCCAGTGCCCAATCCAACCAGGTTATTTCTGCCAAAATGTACATCGATTGCACCTATGAAGGCGATCTCATGGCGAAAGCGGGCGTTTCCTACACGGTAGGCAGGGAGGGTAACAGCCAGTACAACGAAACCATCGACGGCGTTCAGCTCATGCACGGCCACCAGCTTCCAGATGGCATTGATCCCTACAAAACCGAAGGAAAACCCGAAAGCGGCCTGCTTTGGGGCGTATCTCCGGCGAAATTGGAACCTAATGGCACCGGCGACAAGAAAGTGCAGGCCTATAATTATCGCATCTGCCTTACATCCGACCCGGCTAATATGGTGCCCATTGCCCAGCCGGCTGGCTATGATCCCGTTCGCTATGAACTGCTCGCCCGGCTCATCGCCAAACAGCCGCAACGCAAAACGCTGAACGACTACTTCATCTGGAGTAAAATGCCGAACAACAAGACCGACATTAACAATCGCAACGGCTTTTCGACGGATATGATCGGCATGAACCATGATTATCCCGACGCTGACTACCAAAAAAGGGAGGAAATCATTAAGGCGCACGAAACGTACACCAAAGGGTTGCTCTACTTCTTTGGCCACGATCCCCGCGTGCCTGCGGAACTGCGCGCGTCGATGTTGAAGTGGGGGTATCCCAAAGATGAATACGTGGAAACCGGTAACTGGTCGCCACAGCTGTACATCCGCGAGGCCAGGAGAATGGTTGGCAGCTATGTAATGACCCAGGCCCACTGCGACTTAAAAGAGGTGGTGAAGGACGGCGTGGGAATGGCGGCTTACCAGATGGATTCGCACAACATTCAGCGCATTGTGGTGAATGGCATGGCGAAAAACGAGGGTAATGTAGAGGTAAGCGCCTCGGGTCCTTACCCGATCGCTTACGGCTCGCTGGTGCCGAAAGAAAAGGAGTGTACCAATTTGCTGGTACCGGTGTGCCTCTCTGCCACGCACATTGCCTATGGCTCTATCCGTATGGAGCCGGTGTTTATGGTACTTGCCCAATCTTCGGCAGTCGCCGCGGTAATGGCTATCGATTCGAAGAAGAGTGTGCAGCAGATCGACGTTGCCAAATTGCAGGCGAAGCTCAAAACCGACCCGCTCGTGAATGGCAAGACGCCTGAAATTCTCGTTGATAATGAGGATAGCAATGTCTCCATTAAAGGAAACTGGCAGCCGGTCAAAAAAGGAGGATACGGCCCGTCGTTTCTGGCAACTTCAGAAAGCGGCCAGAATGGCGGCACAGTCACTTTCACACCTGAAATCGCGGCGCCCGGCAATTATCAGGTTTACGTTTATTTTCCCAAAGTGGCCAAGCCGGCTTCGGAAATAAAACTTTTGGTGAAGGCGGGCAGCGAAACCAAAAACATTTCAGTGCTGGAAAAAGACATTGTAGTGGAAGGCCAGACTTCCGGCGAATGGTATCACGTAGGCAAGTTCAATCTGCCCAAAGGCAAAGCGTCCTCTGTGAACATTTCGGCGGAAGGGGCATCAGGAGCGGTGGCCGCCGATGCGGTGCTGTTCGTACCCGATTCAAAATAGATATTATATCCCAAATCAGACATTTTAATGAGAAAATTACTCTTACTAGTCGCAATCCTCATTTCTCAGGTCATGCCGCGGGCTGTTTCTGCGCAGTCGTATGAAGCCGATGTGATCGTTTACGGTGGTACTTGCGCGGCGGTTACGGCGGCGGTGCAGGTAGTCAAATCGGGTAAAACGGTGCTTGTAGTTTCGCCCGATAAGCATTTGGGAGGACTTTCCTCCGGCGGACTGGGTTTTACTGATACCGGTAATAAATCGGTGATCGGCGGTCTTGCGCGTGAGTTTTACCACCGCGTTTACCAGCATTATGATACGCCCGAAGGCTGGCACTGGCAGAAAAAAGAAGAGTATGGCAATAAAGGTCAGGGGACGGTGGCCATGGACGGAGCCGAGCGCACGATGTGGATCTTCGAACCGCACGTAGCTGAGCAGGTTTTCGAGGATTTTGTAAAAGAAAACAATATTCAAATCTACCGCGACGAATGGCTCGACAGGGGCCAAAGCGGCGTACAGAAAAACAGCGGACGCATTGCCTCTTTCAAAACTTTAAGTGGAAAAACATTTAAGGGCAAAATGTTCATCGACGCCACTTATGAGGGCGACTTGATGGCCGCAGCAGGCGTGAAATACCACGTAGGCCGCGAAGCCAACAGCGTTTACAATGAAGAATGGAACGGTATCCAGGCAGGTGTATTTCAGCACAGGCATTATTTTGCGAAGAATATCAGCCCTTATGAGGTGGAAGGCGATCCCCAAAGCGGCTTGTTACCTTATGTTACAGCTGAAAAGATCGGTAAAAACGGCGATGGCGACAACAAAATCCAGGCCTACTGCTTTCGCATGTGTCTTTCGTCGCATCCCGACAACCGCATTCCGTTCGCGAAGCCGGAGGGTTATGATCCCGGCAAGTATGAGCTGCTCGCACGCGTGTACAAAGCCGGTTGGACCGAAACTTTCGATAAATACGACCCGATTCCCAACCGCAAGACCGATACGAACAACCACGGTCCGTTCAGCACCGACTTCATCGGTCAGAATTACGATTATCCCGACGCGACTTATGAGCGTCGCAAGGAGATTATCCGAGAGCACGAAACGTATCAGAAAGGCCTGATGTACTTCCTGGCCAACGACCCGGCGGTACCGGCAGAGGTGCGCGCCAAAGTGAGTGAATGGGGCTTGCCAAAGGACGAGTTCAAGGACAATGGTGGCTGGCCGCATCAGATTTATGTCCGCGAAGCGCGTAGAATGCTCGGAAAAAGTGTCATGACCGAAAACGAGACGCTGGGCAAAAAAGCAGTGGAACAATCCGTAGGCATGGGCTCGTATTCGCTCGACGCGCACAATGCGCAGCGCTACGTGAAGGAAGACGGTTTCGTGCAGAACGAGGGTGACATTGGCGTGCATCCCAAAACGCCTTATAGCATTTCCTACGGCTCGATTGTTCCCAAGAAAGCGGAATGTGAAAACCTCCTGGTGCCGGTGTGCGTATCGGCCTCGCATATTGCCTATGGGTCCATCCGCATGGAGCCGGTGTTCATGATCTTAGGACAGAGCGCGGCTACGGCTGCGGTGCAGGCGATCGACGGGAAAGTGGCCGTTCAGGACCTCGATTATGCCAAATTGAAGGAGCAGCTCTTGAAAGACAAGCAGAAACTTGAACTGTAAGCACTTGCCTGATATGAAACTTATAGCGGGCGCCGGTTTTTCAAAACAAAACTTTCTCTTTAAATTTTATTAATTTACCAACGAATAGCCGGGCTTATGTCCGGCTATTTGCATAATATTGCAAGTTATTCCGATGAAACCCATACAAAATCAAATGTCATCCGTCACAGCAACGCGCTCAGACGCTTCCTACCTTTTCAGTGCTCCCGTAATTGTCGCTGCCCTTGGTTACTTCGTAGATATTTATGATTTGCTCCTTTTCGGGATCGTGCGCCTGCCCAGTCTGGCAGCATTAGGCCTTTCCGAAGCGGACATTTCGGTCACCGGCGCCAGTATTCTGAACTGGCAAATGACCGGGCTGCTCATCGGCGGGATATTGTGGGGTGTGCTCGGAGATAAGAAGGGGCGCCTTTCCGTGCTGTTCGGTTCGATTATCACCTATTCCCTTGCCAATATCGCCTGCGGCTTTGTACAGGATGTGACGGTCTACAAATTGCTGCGTTTCATTGCCGGCATTGGCCTCGCGGGTGAGCTAGGCGCCGGCATCACGCTCGTGTCCGAAATCCTTCCCAAGCATTTGCGTGCAATAGGGACTTCGCTGGTAGCGGGTATTGGTTTGCTCGGAGCCGTGGTGGCCTATTTCACGGTAGAGTTCTTCGACTGGCGCTATGCCTATTTCATCGGCGGCGGGCTGGGTATTTCGCTGCTTCTGCTTCGTATCGGTGTTTTCGAATCGGGTATTTTCAAGGACTTGAAGGAAAAAGAGCATATCGAGAAGGGTAACTTCTTCGCACTGTTTACTAATAAAGACCGACTCGGACGCTACCTCCGGTGCATTGGTATCGGTTTGCCTACCTGGTTTGTAATCGGTATCCTGGCCACATTCAGTAACGAATTCGGTAAGGCATTGGGTATTGCTGAACCTATTAAGCCGGGCCTTTCCATTATGTGGTGTTACGTAGGCCTTTCGGTAGGCGACCTTTGCAGCGGGTTCATCAGCCACTGGCTCGAATCGCGTAAGAAGGCGGTCTTCTACCTCATGCTATTTACATTGGTATTCAGCCTGGTTTACCTTTTTGCAGGTATTAAATCGGCCTCGCTTTTCTATACAATCGCCACTTTGCTGGGCTTCGGGATTGGTTACTGGGCTATGTTCGTGACCATCGGCGCGGAGCAGTTCGGCACCAATCTGCGGGCTACGGCGGCCACCACTGTTCCCAACATGGTACGCGGCACGGTGGTGGGAATGACTACATTATTTGCTATTTTTAAAGGTTCTTTCACCGTCATTCAAGCCGGTGCGCTCGTGGGGCTGATCTGTTTTGCAATAGGTATCTTCTGCATTCTCACCATTCCTGAAACACACGGTCGCGATCTGGATTTTCTTGAAGAGTGACGCCTTTGGCCAGTGGTCATGTGTGGTCAAGAATAGTCAGGTGTAGTCAGGTATGGTCAAGCGTAGTCAAGAATGGGCAGTTGGTTATGTGTGGTCAGGTCTAGTCAAGTGTGGTCAAGAATAGCCGGGTGTAGTCAGGTCTAGTCAAGTGTGGTCAAGAATAGTCAGGTGTAGTCAAGCGTAGTCTGAGAGAGGAGAATTTCCAATTGTCTCAATAAATGACAATCCGTGACAACTTCCTGACAACAAATGACTACCAATGACAAAACCTGACAAAAAAAGAACAAACGATAACATTACAAATACCACGTTAAACAAAACGAAAATGGAGAGACGCGTAGCGCTTAAAAGCATGGCGGTGGCCATGGGCGCCATGGCGGGTTTGCCTTCCTGGGCATCCGGTTGGAACAAGAGTGCAGTGGCAAAGAGCGGGTTGCTTTCGGCAGACCAATCCAAAAATCTCACGATGATTGTTGAAACCATTATCCCTAAAACCGATACACCGGGAGCGGGAGAGCTGGGAGTAGGGGATTTCGTACAGAAAATGGTGAAGGATTGCTACGATTCCAAAGCGCAGGCGAGCCTGGCAAGCGGCGTTTCGAATATCGACGAGCAGAGCATTCAGCGGTTCGGGAAGTCGTTTGTGGATGCGAGCAAGGAGCAGCGTCTACAAATCCTGTCGGATATCGAAAAAGGCAGCGACGCGGCACAGAAAGGCTTTTTCAGCATGGTCAAAAACCTCACGATCCAGGGCTATATGACGTCCGAATACGTGATGACCAACATTACCCATTACGAAATGATCCCCGCCCGCTACCATGGGTGTGTACCTGTTAAAAAAGGATAAAGGAGGAAGGGGACTCCTTCCTCCCTTTCCTCCCCTTCCTCCAAATTTTTCAAACCGAACTATGGCAAATTTCAATATTGATAGTAAAAAAGCCCGCACCTACGATGCTATTGTAATTGGCTCGGGGATCAGCGGCGGATGGTCGGCGAAGGAGCTGACCGAAAAAGGATTGAAAACCCTCGTGCTCGAACGCGGGCGGGATGTGCAGCATATCAAGGATTATCCTACGACGAACATGATGCCATGGGAGTTTGAACACCGCGAGCGGCTTCCGAAAGAGATTGCGGACGCTAACCCGATTGCAGCACGCTGTTATAACTTCAAGGAATCGTCGATGCACTTTTTCGCGAAGGATAATGAGCATCCCTACATTCAGGAGAAGCCTTTCGACTGGCTGAGAGGCTACCAGGTAGGTGGCAAGTCGCTGCTATGGGCCCGTCAGACGCAGCGTTGGAGTAAATACGATTTCGAGGGTCCGGCGCGTGATCAATTTGCAGTAGAATGGCCGATCGGCTACGACGACCTGGCACCCTGGTACAGCCACGTGGAGAAATTCGCAGGTATTACCGGTAATAAGGACGGCATTGACGCATTGCCCGATGGCGAGTTCCTGCCCCCGCATGACTTGAACTGCGTCGAGAAGTATTTCAAAGAGCAAGTTTCCAAACAATATAAAGACCGGCATATTATCATCGGTCGCGCGGCACATATTACCGAGCCTCAACAGATCCACCTCGACCAGGGCCGTGCGAAATGCCAGCATCGCGTGATGTGCGAGCGGGGGTGCCCGTTCGGAGGATATTTCAGCAGTAACGCATCTACCATTCCCTGGGCGGCGAAGACGGGTAATATGACGCTCCGCCCGCATTCGGTGGTACATTCGATTATTTACGACGATAAGACGCAGAAAGCCTCGGGCGTGCGCGTGATCGACGCGAACACGAAGCAGATGATCGAGTTTTATGCCAATATCATCTTCCTGAATGCGGCAGCGTTGAACTCAAACCTTGTATTGCTGAACTCAGTATCCAGCCGCTTCCCCAATGGATTGGGCAATGACAACGGCTTGCTGGGCAAGTACGTCGCATTCCACAACTACCGCGCAACGGTATCAGGAGAATACGAAGGATTTCTGGACTCGACCACCGACGGCCGCCGTCCTAACAACGGCTACATCCCGCGTTTCCGGAATGTTTACAAGCAGGAAACCGACTTTTTGAGAGGGTATGCGGCAGGTTTTGGGGCCAATCGCAACACCTACAACGACCGCAGCGGCCTGGGTGAATCGCTGAAAGCCGGGTTGCATGAAACCAAATACGGCAATTGGAGTGTAGGTTCGCACATGATGGGTGAGACCATTCCCAAGGAGAGCAACTATGTAATGCTCGACAAAAACGAAAAGGACCCGTTTGGGATGCCTAAAATGAGAATCTCGGTCGATTATGATGATAACGACGAGAAGATGATCAAGGATTACATGGAGCAGGTGAGCGAGATGTTTACCAAAGCGGGCTTCTCCAATGTAAGAACCCATGATAACCACCGCAATCCGGGCAATGACATTCACGAAATGGGCGGTGTACGTATGGGTAAAGACCCTAAAACGTCGCTGCTGAACAAGTGGAACCAGCTACACCATTGCAAGAACGTATTCGTGACCGATGGCGCCTGCATGACTTCGACCGCGACACAGAACCCTTCGCTTACGTATATGGCACTCTCTGCCCGCGCAGCCGACTATGCCGTAAAACAGATGAAGGCGAAGAATTTGTAACTTGAAGTAACTGGTTTTGAATAATGGCCGCTATTCGCAAGGATAGCGGCTTTTTTATTATCCGGTCAGTTTGGGTTAAGATATGATTAAAAAAAGTTTTAGTTTTTTTAAATCAAGGGTAAGGGATTTTAAATGCAAGAAAGTCTTTTAATTATTACATACGAACAGATACCCGATGCACGATCCTTTGCTTAACCCGGAAACGAAGCGCCCTGGGCCATTTGTGTCTCCTGCACACGAAGGTAAGGCCCCCGTAAGTGAGATTGATTCTGCTACTTTCCTGAAGTCGGCTTTCGAGCAAAATCCGGGAAAGGGTCTGGAACTGCTGTTCAAAAGGTATTATAACCCGCTTTGTAGTCATGCGGTGCGGTTTGTGTATTCCAAACAGATCGCCGAAGACCTGGTGAGCGAGGTGTTCTTTCAGTTTTACCGCACGAAGGCTTATGAGAACATTACGACGTCGTACACCAGCTATCTGTTCCGTTCCGTACGTAACGAATGCTATACGTATATGCGTAGAGAGTTTGGCAAAACAGACACCCTCGAAATGAACGAGGAGCATTCGATCTCCACGTATCATCAGCAGCCTGATGCTGAAATTCATTATAATAACCTGTTTCTCAAAGTGAACGAGGTAATCGCCCGGCTGCCGATGCAGTGCCAGAAGGTGTTTCTGCTGAGTCGTTTTGAGAACAAAAAATACCATGAGATAGCGGACGAGCTGCATATCTCACCCAAAACCGTAGAAGTACACATCTCCAAGGCATTGAAACACTTGCGCTCCGCCCTGCACGGAGAGTGGATGATCTCGCTTTGCCTGACCATTTTAAGCATCCTCTGAAACCCGGCCTGATAGGCCGGCCAGGAGGCCCTTCCGGATGGGCCTTGTCAACGTTGTAAACCGAACAGAAATGGAAAAAACTATATCGAAATACACACTTTTCGAGTACCTGAGCGGGCGGGCGAATCCACTCGAAAGGCAACTCGTGGAAGAATGGATCGTGCGGAAAGAAAACGCGGAAACATTCCATCGGTGGCTGCTGGAATATGAAACGCAGTCGCCCCAATTTGTCCCCAACCAGGATATTGCGCTTGAAAATCTGCTTCTCCGGCTGAATTCGACGCTGGAAGAGGAAGGAGAATGGAGGAAGGAGGAAGGGGAGGATGAAGGTAGGACCCCTTCCTGGTTTGCCAGGCGCAGCAACCGTTTTTGGGTGGCGGCGGCGTCGGTAACGTTACTCGTGAGCTGCGGCTGGTGGTTTCGTGAGCCGATACAATACAAATCGTACCAGACAGCTTACGGCCAGACGACCGACGTATACCTCGAAGACGGAAGTCGTGTCGCACTGAATTCGAACTCCAAATTGAAAGTGCCGAGGCTGGGTTTCTGGGGCGATGTTCGGGAAGTGGCGCTGGAAGGTGAGGCCGAGTTTTCGGTAAGTCATACGATTGACCACAAACGCTTTGTCGTGAAAACATCCGAGAAGTTTCAGGTGGAAGTGCTCGGGACTACATTCTCCGTATTTGCCCGGCCAAGAGGCACGAAAGTGGCATTGAAATCAGGGAGCGTACGCATCGACTATTCACAGGATAACCGCCGCAGGGAAGTCATGATGGAGCCGGGTGACCTCGCTTTTCTCGATCAGGAAGGCGCGGTACAGCTCGAAAGAAAGCAGGATGTCAAAACATTTGCTCCCTGGACCGAGCAGCGCTATGTGTTCAACGGAACGCCGGTAAAAGAAATACTCGCGATGATCGAGGAGAATTTTGGCCAGAAAGTGACCCTTTCCGATTCCAACATCGCCCAACGCTCGATAACCGGCAATTTCAAGACCAAAAATGCGGACGAACTTTTGAGAACGATTTCGGAAGTGCTTGATCTCCGGGTCGAGCAGAACGGCACAAGCATCCTTTTAACGAACAATTAATTATTCCAAACCACTTGATTATGAATTTAACGCTATCAGCCAAGCAATGGGTGGCGATCGGGATTGTGTTGATGACGCAATCCTCCCGGGTCGTGCATTCACAGGTCATTGCCTTTGCGTCGATGCCGGCCAAGCAGCATACTTCGCTCGGTCAGGAGATGAAGCTTAAAAATGTTTTGCTCGATCTTCAGAGACATTATGGAGTAGAGATCATTTTCGAAGATCGACTGGTAGGCTCCGTGAATGTAGCTTCCAGCAACCTGGATTTCAACCAGCCCATAGAGAAGAACCTGGATATGCTGCTGCGGCAGAACGGTTTGAAATATAAAAAAACCAGAAAGAACACATTTGTTATAACCGAAGGCAAAGCAAAGGAAGCGATGCCGGTGAGGGAAAGCAAGGACGAGGCGATGGCACTGCCGGAGGGGCAGATGACGCAGGAAAACCTGACCGCACCGGCACAGGTAACCCAGGTCGCCGTTGACAGGACCGTTAAAGGAACGGTTTCAGACGAAAAAGGGGCGTCTCTCCCGGGTGTAAGCGTGGTACTGAAAGGCACCCAGCGCGGAACTTCCACAGGTGCCGCAGGCGATTTCAGCCTGGATATTCCGGATGGCGGCCAGCCAGTCCTGGTTTTCAGTTTTGTGGGTTACAAATCGCAGGAGGTGACTGTGGGAAACCAATCGACATTTACAGTGAAAATGGCCCCGGACGAGAATGCGTTGGATGAAGTGGTGGTGGTAGGATATGGTACTGTCAAGAAATCCGACCTTACCGGTGCTGTGGGCACGCTCAAAGCGGAAGTTTTGCAGGAGCGTCCGGCTTCTTCATTGAACCAGGGACTTTCGGGCCGCATTACCGGGGTAAACGTGTCGTCTAACTCCGGCCGTCCGGGTGGTCGCGCGAACATACGCATTCGTGGAGCCAGCTCTATCAGTGTTTCCAATAACCCTCTTTATGTGATCGACGGTGTGATCCTGAATGCGGTAGACCTGCAAAATGGTAGTACGCCGATCGATTATCTTAACCCGAACGACATTGCTTCTATCGAGGTGTTGAAAGATGCTTCTTCGACAGCGATTTATGGTGCGCGGGGTGCCAATGGGGTTATCCTCGTTACTACAAAACGCGGTACATCAGGAGGTGGAAAAGTTACCTACGATACCGATTTCAGCATTGGTGTAGCTCCACGTAAATTGCCTGTATTGAATTCAAAGGAATTCTTGCAAGTGGAGGAAACCCTTTATGCCAATGCGGCGAAATATGACCCCGTGGGCTGGGCTACCGGTACCAAATACACCGATCCCAAGTTGAAACGGAACAATCCACTGCTTTTTGATTCAAATGGCAATCCATTGTACGACACCGACTGGCAGAAGGAGGCTTTCCAAAAAGCATTTACACAGAACCACCAGTTGGGTTTAACAGGCGGTAACGAAAAAGGCAGCTTCGGGGCATTCCTGAACTACCGCAACGAGGACGGTATCATCAAGGAATCGTGGCAGAAACGCTTCTCGGGCCGCTTGGTATTTGATTCACAAATCAAAAGCTGGCTGAAAGTAGGTGGTACTCTGGGCTATACCGATCAGAATGAAAAGCAGATTGACCAGTTGGGCGGCGGCGGTATCACCGCAATGCGCCAGGTGCTGGAAGCATTGCCGATTATCCCGGTGAAATACCCCGACGGCAAATGGGCGTCTAACCGCGACTACCCGGGAATGGAAGGTGGCGATAGTCCGCTACGGGTGGTGAATGAGCGTCTGTTTTATCTGAAAACGCAGACTATGCTCGGAAACATGTATGCCAATATCCGCCTGGCCGATGGTCTGGAACTACGCTCTACGGTTGGTGCCAACGTAATCAACCAGCGCAACGACTATTTCGCGGCGGCGGGCCTGCAGTACATTACCAGCAACGGTGAAGCGTGGGTGACCAACAACCGGTACAATTCCTGGCAGTTTGAAAATTACCTGACCTATTTCAAAGATTTCGGCAAAATCCATTCGATCAATGCCATGGTCGGGTTGTCGTGGCAGCACGTCGACCGCTTCGAGGCGCAGGCACGCGCTCAGAATTTTACGGATACTTATTTTCAATACAATAACCTGAGCGCCGGTGCTATTGCGGTGGCTCCGACCTCGAAAGCGGAGGCTTACGGGCTCAACTCTTATTTCGCCAGGATCAATTACAGCCTGATGAACAAGTACCTGGTGACGTTTACCGGCCGTATGGATGGTTCGTCCAAGTTCGGGGAGGCCAACCGTTACGCATTCTTCCCGTCGGCGGCATTGGCATGGCGTGTGAATGAGGAAGAGTTCCTGAAAAATTCAAACTCGATCTCCAACCTGAAAATCCGTACAAGCTACGGCGCTACCGGTAACTCCGAAATTCCCGCCTATCGTGCATTGGCCGGGATGGCAAGCTCGGACGTTATCTTCGGAGGTACACGTAACATCGGTATCGGGGTAGGCCGGATGTCGAACTCGAATTTGCAATGGGAAAAAACACAGCAAGTGGATTTGGGGGTAGAATTGGGATTGTTCCAGAACCGTATCAATTTTGAACTCGACCTGTACCGCAGAAAAGTGAACAAAATGTTGTTGGATGCGCCACTACCATCAAGCAGCGGCTACACCAGTATTTTTACCAACGTCGGCAGCATGGAAAACAAAGGGGTTGAATTCGCGATTAACTCAACCAATATCAAAGCGGGTGATTTTTCCTGGAGCACGACATTCAATATCTCCATAAACAAAAATAAAGTACTGGCACTCTCGGGCGGTAGCGATATCTTCTCCGGCGCAACGGTGATCCGCGTGGGCGAGCCTGTGGGTTCATTCTTCGGACGGGTACATCAGGGCACCTGGTCGACAGCGGAGGCTGAGCAGGCTAAGAAATACAATATGCTGCCGGGCGACGTCAAATACGCCGACTTGAACAACGATGGCGCGATCAACGATAACGACCGGACGATCATCGGTAAAGGTATTCCTGATGGTTTCGGAACATTCCTGAACACGTTCAACTACAAACAATGGTCATTGACGGTGGATTTGCAATACATGTACGGCAACGATGTACTCGACCGCAGTATCCACTCTGCTGAGGACCGCCAGGGTATCGCAAACAGCTACAAAACAGTGTTGAATGCGTGGACGGAAACCAACCAGAATACGCCGATCGCGCAGGTACGTCCGATCAACGCTTATTACACGACCAACAACGACAGCCACAAGGTAACCGACGCATCTTTCATCCGCGGCCGCAACCTGTTGCTCGCTTACGTGTTCCCGTCACACATTGCTTCGAAAATGAAACTGGAACGTCTGAGAGCTTACGCATCTGTTCAGAACTTCTTTGTAGCTACCAAATACAAGGGTTATGACCCCGAAGTGTCCAACTCCGGATCGCCATTCGACCAGGGTTTTGGTTTGTATGACTATCCAAAGCCAAGAGTATTTATGCTCGGCCTGAACATCGGTTTATAACATTAAAGACGCAAAGCACAATGACAATCATATCAAAGAAAATCGGCTTGCTCGCATTATTGAGCTTATTTGGAGCGACCAGCTGCTCCGACTTCCTGGACGAGTCCGATCCCAGTAACTTCACGGAAGAAAACTATTTCACGCAGCCGGCGCACGCGCGCAGCTCCGTAAATGCGATCTACTTCCCATTGCGCGAACCGATGCTGAGCGGTTTCGGTGGAGGAACGTGGATGATGCCCGAGTTTGCGACCGGATTGGCCCAGACTGACCTTGGCCAGGCTGTGAACAGCTATTTTATCAAAGACTTACGCAATACCTCTGACAACAGCTACGGGCAGACCTATTGGACCCAATATTACAAGGGGATTGCGGGGGCTAATCTTTCGATTGCCAGGATCCCGGGCATTACCATGGATGCAGCCGAAATGAAAAGAGTGCTTGGCGAAGCATATTTTCTTCGCGCATTCTACTATTTTCAACTGGTTCAGATGTTCGGGAATATTCCGCTGATTACGACACCGGTGAACCTGCAATCGGACCAGTTACGTCCTAATGCCGCAACCCCCGAAGCCGTGTATACCCAGATTGTGGAGGATTTGAAAACAGCGGAAGCGTCGGGACTACCTATGACCGAAAACAGCGGTAAAGTGACGCTCGGAGCGGTGAAGTCGCTGTTGGCCAAAGTTTATTTGACAATGGCCGGTTATCCATTGCAAAAAGGTGCCGCATATTATGATCTCGCTGCGAAGAAAGCGGAGGAGGTAATCGATTCGAAAGCATTCAAATTGTTTTCTACCTACGACGACTTGCACAACCCGGCTAAGAAGAATGTTGAAGAAAACATCTTCATGATCCAGTATAAAACCGGATTGATTGACTCACGCTGGCAGGTTTCCATCATCCCCTACAACAAAAATATCTCGGCTTATTCCGATGAAACCGGCGGTATTTATGCGACGGGTGATTTTGTGAAGTCTTACGAAGCCAACGACTTGCGTGCCAAAGAGAAGCAATTCTTTTTCACCAAGTTTACCAATGAAAGCGACCGCAATAAGGTGGTCGACCTGGGCGGCTACTTTATTTACAAACACTTCGATAACGTCGCCCAAACCAGCAGCGCCAACAGCGATTTGAACTGGTCGGTGATCCGCTACGCCGATGTGCTTTTGATGTACGCCGAAGCAGCCAACGAAGTAGGAGGGCCATCGGCCAAGGCTTACGAGGCCGTAAATGCGATCCGCACGCGTGCAGAGCTGCCCGCATTGGCAGGCCTCACCAAGGATACATTCCGGGAAGCTGTTTGGAAAGAGCGCTGGCATGAGCTGTGTTTCGAGAATATCACCTGGTTTGATATGGCTCGTTTGCGGAAGGCTTTCAATGTCACTACCAAGAAATTCGAGAACTATGTTGGCCACAAATTCTCCTACGGCCCTACTTTGACCGAACGTGAATTGCTTTTCCCGATCCCGACGGCCGAAATACGCAACAATACGAATCTGGATCAGAACAAAGGATATTAGCAGAACAGGTTAACCATTAAACTCAGTTTAATAGTAGATAGTAATCAAAAAGCCGCCGGGACTTTCCGGCGGCTTTTTCGCATTTGAAGGAATCTTGCGTCCGCGGAATTGATGTACGGTTTGATAATTAAAATATGCTATACGATAAGTTAATTGTTTGGAATCTGCCAG
>DATMSL010000996.1:0-3653 GCA_035565435.1 Dyadobacter sp.
GCTGATGCCAAAAATTAAACTGGCAACTGTTCAAAAATATAATTTAAGGCGATATTTGCAAGTCTTGAATACGACCATACACCTACTTTGCATTCCTTTTTCGCTGTGCCTTTTTCCTGGAAAAAACAATCGGAGAATCGAGTGTTGTACTATATCGTGCTTCTGTAATGGGTATGTACGCAGGCTCGGTATAAACAAACGTATCGTAGAGGTACTTAATGTATCCGTCCTTTTCCACGACTTCGTAGGGCTCTCCCTTGTACATTCGGTAAAGGCGCCCTTTGCGGTTGCGGAATCCCCACACCGACTCTTTTAATATTTTTGCTCTTTCCCCATTTCTATATTTGATTCGCATATGTTTACCAAACTTCTGCGGTAATACATCACGTATGGAGCTGTCAATGGGAGCGTTTTTAATATCTGTGCTCCGAAAATACAGCGCTGCTTGTTGTCCCAGTGCGGTCTGCGCAAGTAAAAGCGCAACAAAAATGACAGAATAGCGTCTCATATCAAAACACATTGATTTACATTAAATTAACAATAATTTAATCATTTGCAAAATTTAGTTGGATCAGGGCAGTTCGGGATCGACCAGCCGATTCCTTTATTGATACAAAGCACACATTGTGTCCGGTTTAGGACAAGTAGTGTCCGCAATTGAACAAAGTTCTTCCCACGAAAAAGCGGTAGCAGAGCGCAGCTTCACTGGCAAGCCATTTTACGAAGTAATTTGTAACCATCCACTCTGCCATGCTACGAAACTACCTGAAAATCGCCGGAAGGAACCTGAATAAGCATCTTGCATTCAGTGTGATCAACATCCTTGGCCTTGCCCTGGGCATGAGCTGTTGTCTTTTCATTTTCCTATGGGTAGAAGACGAAAAATCAGTCGATAATTTCCATAGCAATGGGCCTGACCTGTACACGGCGTATGAAACGAGATCAGCCAACCAGGTGCTGACCGGCAGCTACAGGACGCCCGTCCGCCAGCGGCAACGCCCGGCGTCCGACGAATTTTTGATGGAGAATCTCCCCCGTTCCGTGCCGGAGGTGCAAAGCGTGGTATTTTACGCGACCGGGTATGAACTCCCCTGGGGCCATCCCGAAACGATACAGGCAGGTCCGCGAAAGGAGAAATTGAAGGGCGCCAGAGCGAGCCGCGATTTCTTTAAAATGTTCAG
This sequence comes from Dyadobacter sp., assembly GCA_035565435.1. Classification (GTDB taxonomy): domain Bacteria; phylum Bacteroidota; class Bacteroidia; order Cytophagales; family Spirosomataceae; genus Dyadobacter. The sequence goes on from DATMSL010000996.1 coordinate 1,182, forward strand.
CTACCCGCTTGTGGAGGGGAGCATTCAGACCGCATTACCCGATATTGGCAGCATTGCCATTTCACGCAAAATGGCCGTAATGTTCTTCGGTTCACCGAAACAGGCCATGGGCAAATCATTGCGCTACGAAAACAAACTGGATTTGATGGTCAGTTCGGTTTTTGAGGACATCGGCTCTGAAAGCTCTTTACATTTCGATTTTTTGCTTAACTGGGATGCCCAAAAAAGTAAGTTGGAATGGGCGTCGGCACAATTCAGAACGTACGTTCAAATTTTACCCGGGGCCGATGCCGCGCAGGTAGCAGCCAGGATTAATCGCGTCGTATCGGCAGGAATGCCGGATGACCCGCATATCAAAACGCAGGTTGGGTTACAACCCGTTAAAGACCAATACCTGTACGCGACTTTTGTCGACGGCAAACCCACTGCCGGAAGGATCGAATATGTGCGCATCTTTACGGGTGTAGCCGCCTTCATATTGTTGATCGCCTGTATCAACTTCATGGTATTGTCCACTGCCCGCTCGGTCAAGCGTGCCAAAGAAGTGGGCGTACGGAAGGTACTGGGTTCTGGGCGGATCGACCTGCTCATTCAATTTTATGCAGAAGCGCTGCTGCTCGCATTTCTGGCGTTGGCCATTACCCTCGGCGTAGTTGCGATTACTCTGCCGCTGTTCAATACATTCACGGGAAAACACCTGACCTTTCCGTTCGGCCAGGCGCAATTTTGGCAGGCCGTCATTGGCCTGACCGTCGTCACAGGCCTCATAGCGGGAAGTTACCCTGCCTTTTTTCTCTCGTCGTTTCTCCCGGTTCGTACCCTTAAAGGCGTTTTGCAATTTACACCGCGGGCGGCCTGGTTCAGAAAGGGCCTGACTGTATTTCAGTTCGGCCTGGCGGTGTTGCTGCTGATCGCCACCGTGGTGGTTTCCCGGCAAACCAGCTTTGTAAGAGGCCGTCATTTGGGGTATGACCGCGAAAATCTGCTATACATCCGCATTGAGGGCGAACTCACCAAACAAACCAAGTACAATCTGTTCAAAGAGCTCGCCTATGGACGCACAGGTATCGGTTTAGTCGACCGCAGCAGCGAAACGCCACATACAATGGGATTCGTAGTCGATGAGCACGTTGGCGTTGCCAATACCCTCGACGGTGCAGATGCCATCAACTGGGAAGGAAAGGAAAAAAACATGTCCGTGGCCTTCAAACCTGCCTCGGTTGGCCTCGATTTTGTTAAACTAATGAACCTTCGGCTGGCAGCAGGCCGGGATTTTTCCCGCGCTAACAGTACCGATTCCAGCGATGCTTTTCTGGTCAACGAGGAAGCCGTCAGGCAAATGGGAATGAAAGAGCCCCTCGGCAAATGGATTTCTGCCTGGCAGAAAAAAGGCCATATTATTGGCATCCTCAAAGATTATCACACGCATTCTCTCCATGAACCGATCAAACCGCTGATCGTCGACGTAAAGGAATATGAATATTTCGGGGTGATTCTGGTGCGCCTGGAAGCCGGGAAAACCCGCGAGGGACTTGCCAGCCTGAAAGAAATCTATGGAAAGGTCAACCCGGACTATCCTTTCGACTATCACTTCATCGACCAGGAGTACGACGACCTTTACCGCAGCGAAGAGGTTATGGGCAAGCTGTCATCCGCTTTTACCATCATCGCGATTTTCATTTCCTGCCTGGGCTTACTGGGGCTGGTCATATTTTCCGCTGAACAGCGCTTCCGGGAAATCGGCATCCGTAAAGTGCTGGGCGCCTCGGTAAGCAGCATCGTAGGCTTACTTACACAAGATTTTATGCGACTGATCGGTATCGCCGTGGTGATTGCCTCGCCTTTGGCCTGGTACCTGATGGACCGCTGGCTGCAAGGTTTTGCCTATAAGATCGACCTGGAATGGTGGCATTTTGCATTGGCCGGTGCCGTCACCGTCGGCATTGCCCTGGTTACGATTAGCTACCAAAGTGTCAAAGCAGCCCTGACGAACCCCGTCAAAAGTCTCAGAAGCGAATGAAATTTGCTCATTCCAAACAGTAAAGCAAAAGCATTTCCTTACCCGCATCTTCACCGAACAGTAATTTACGAATGCAGAATTAGATACTATTCTTGCCAGATTCGGGAAGGTAACTTTTACAAGGAAGCAGTTCCTGCTTTCCAAGCTGCCTGGGAATTATGGATACCTCGCTCAGCAGGATCCGCAGAGAACTGATGTCCCAATAATGCATATCCAAGCAATCCATTCAGGGTCGCGAGTCAACGTCGGCACAAACCAAGTAGCGTTAGATAGTCGGTTAATACAAGCTATCGAAGACGCGTTGAAAACCAAATAATAGGTTAGCCATTATTTGGCAATAACCCGCCGGCGAACACTGCTATCATCACTTCTTTTGTTCATCCCTTACCGTTCGATATCGAACATAGCGAGCGAAGCCGCACATTCCTTTGCTTTATATTATGATTTAATTA
>DATMSL010000997.1:0-2071 GCA_035565435.1 Dyadobacter sp.
CGATGAAACCTTTTAAATCGTAATAGGCTTTGGGGGCGTCGTCGCGGGTCTCTTCCGGGCGACAGGAAACCAATGAAAAAAACAGAGCTGCTGTAACGAGAGTAAGGAAGCGGTAATGCATAAGTTGAAGATGTGGCTAAAAAAACAGAGAGCCCTGAGGACTCTCTGTGAGTTAACATCAATCGATGTCTGAAAGTTTTAGAGAATGCTTGTTCCAGTCATTTCTGCCGGTTGCGGAATTCCCATCAATGCAAGAATGGTCGGCGCGATGTCGGCCAGTTTGCCATTGTTGATTGGTTTTTGATATTCATTATCCACCAGAATGCATGGCACGAGGTTCAATGAATGCGCAGTGTTCGGCGAGCCATCGTCATTCGACATGTAATCCGAGTTACCATGGTCAGCGATGATGATCGACGAATAGCCATGCTCCAAACCGGTTGTTACCACTGCCTGTACGCATTGATCAACCGTCTCACAAGCTTTCACAGCTGCTTCGAAAACGCCGGTATGGCCTACCATATCAGGGTTTGCGAAGTTGAGACACACGAAATCCACTTCTTCTTTCACCAACTCAGGAACGATCGCATCACGAATGTCGAATGCCGACATTTCGGGCTGCAAATCGTAGGTTGCTACTTTCGGAGAAGGGCAAAGCAGGCGGCTTTCACCTTCGAAAGGCTTTTCACGGCCTCCCGAGAAGAAGAAGGTAACGTGTGGGTATTTCTCTGTTTCAGCAATGCGGATCTGCTTTTTACCGGCCGATTCGAGCACTTCCCCAAGGGTATTGTTGAGATTGTCTTTATCAAAAATCACATCCACGCCTTTGAAAGTGTCATCATAGTTGGTCATGGTGACGTATTTCAAATTCAGCTTATGCATATTTTGCTCGTGGAAATCCTGCTGCGTGAGCGCCTGCGTGATTTCACGTCCGCGATCTGTACGGAAGTTGAAGCAAAGTACTACGTCGCCGTCCTGGATCAGTGCGAGCGGAGATCCGTCTGCATTGGTAGCAATAATCGGTGTGATAAATTCGTCGGTAACGCCTTCTTCGTAAGAAGCCTGTACAGCTTTCAAAACATCGGCTGCCGGCACGTGCTTACCTTCGCCATGGACCATGGCGTCATAGGCCAGTTTCACGCGTTCCCAACGCTTATCGCGGTCCATCGCATAGTAACGGCCAGTAATGCTGGCAATACGCCCTGTGCTTTGCGCCATCGACTCAGTCAGTTCTGTCAGGAAGCCCAATCCGCTTTTCGGATCGGTATCGCGGCCGTCAGTGAATGCATGCACGAATACGTCGCTCAAACCACGGTCTGCCGCGATTTGGCAAAGGCCTTTCAAATGATCGATATGCGAGTGTACGCCGCCATCCGAAACAAGACCGATGAAATGAACTTTTTTACCTTCGGCTTTCGCGTAGTCGAGCGCCTGTGCGAGCGCGGGTTCCTGTGCGAGCGTGCCTTCGGATACCGCGAGGTTGATTTTTACCAGATCCTGATAAACCACGCGACCGGCACCGAGGTTGGTATGCCCTACTTCGGAGTTCCCCATTTGTCCGTCGGGCAAGCCCACGGCCAAGCCACTCGCTTCGAGTTTGCTATGCGGATATTTTTGAAGAATGGAATCGTAGAATGGGGTGTTGGCTGCCAGAATGGCGGAACGGTTTTCCTCGCCGACTTTGGCGATACCCCAGCCGTCCATGATAATAAGGATGACTTTCTTGCTCAATGTATTCTGAATTAAGATGATATTTAAAAGAGTAACAGGCTACTCTTCCTTTTTGCTTTCGACAGGCTGATTGTTTTCGTCCACAATCACATATACTTCTTCGTTGGGCCGGCGCATCATAAACTTCTCGCGCGCCCATTTTTCAAGCATTCTGGGATTTCCGAAAACTTCATTCCGCTCCTTCTTGACCTCATTGATCTTCGTTTCAAGAATCGCTTTTTCCTTTTCGAGATCTTTCATTTTCATCCGGTTCGACATCACGACCCGGATATTGTTATTGTCGAGGAACAATATCCATATCAGCCACACGACGAACGTGGCGATATAGAAGTTCTTTAAT
>DATMSL010000998.1:0-5216 GCA_035565435.1 Dyadobacter sp.
AAGTGCAGTTCAAAATCAAACACCTGGTCATTTCGACGATCACGGGTTCCTTCAACAACTTTGAAGGCGGGGCGACTTCGGATCTTAATAATTTTGAAAACGCGGAAATTCACTTTTCACTGGATGTGAAAAGTATCGATACCAATGTGGAAATGCGCGATGCCCATTTGCGGTCGGCGGATTTCTTCGATGCCGATCAATTCCCGCATATTACATTTCAATCCAACTATTTTCATAAAGTAAAGGGCGATAACTATAAGCTCTCCGGACTTCTGACGCTGAAAGGCATTACCAAACCGATCGAGCTCGATGCCGAGTATGGCGGAGCGGAAAAGGATGGTGAGGGTAACGTACGCATTGGTTTCGAAGTAGAGGGCCGTTTGAGTCGTCAGGAATTTGGCCTGAATTATATGCAGCTGACCGACTCGGGCGGCTTAGTAATTGGTGAGGATGTGAAACTGATCGCTAATATTCAGCTTGTAAAACAAGGATAATCAGTGGTTTAACTATTTTCATAAACTTTTAATACCCGGCATGGACCTGAAAACTGGTTTGCCGGGTATTTTTGATTTCAATAGAAAATGCGGGCTGCCGTCTTTTCATCAAACCTAAACTCGCAATCCATGAAAGTGCTGCGCATTATATTCAAAGTCATCGGGATATTCCTCCTGCTGCTCGTACTCGCTATTGCCACCATGATCACGACCATGGACAAGACGCCGTATCAGGAAATGGCCTATTACAAGGAATGGAAGAGCCTCATCGGTGACGTTAGAGCCGTAGGCGGCCCCGCCGATACTGTGGGCAATTCGGGAGCATTACAGGCAGGCTGGGCGAAGGTCAACATCACACCTGCGTCGCCTACACCTACCGCGGGCTATGGTAACCGACGTGGCCGCCCGTACACGGCCGTGCACGACTCCGTATATGTACGCGCGATGGTGATTGATAATGGCCATACCAAAGCCGCAATCATCGCTGCCGACCTGCTCATTATCCCCCCGACGGTGATCGAATCCCTGAAGGCAAAACTGAAACCGGGCGATATTCCATTCGACCAGATCTATTTCGGGGCTACGCATAGCCATAACAGTGTAGGCGGTTGGGGAACAGGCATTTCCTCGCTTTTCTTTTCGGGTAAATTCGATCCCGCTATTGTGGAGAACCTTGCCAATGCATTTCACAAAGCCATTACCGACGCGCAAAGGAAAGTAGAGCCTGTGCAGCTGACCTACATGGAGTCGCTCGATTCGGTTGATATCCGCAACCGGTTGGTAGGCGAGGAAGGAAGCGTCGATCCGGAGATACGTTCGGCGACGTTCGTTACCAAAAGTGGGCAAAAAGCCATTCTAAGCTCCTTTGCAGCGCATTCTACGGTTTTGAATTCCAAAAACATTGTCCTCTCGCGCGACTACCCGGGCGCGCTCGTGGATTCGCTCGAAAAAGGCCGCTACAATTTTGCGATGTACATGGCCGGTGCCGTAGGCAGTATGGGGCCGATCGAGCAAGGGACCGATGACTTCGATGAAGTGAAAAACCAGGCATTCGGCGTTCAAAACGCATTATTGTCGCCTAATACGACCAAAGAAGAATCGAAGGGTGCATTGGTTGAAACACTGACATTGCCGCTGCCGCTGCGCGATCCCTCGCCAAGATTGACGATGGGTATTGTGCTGCGCTCCTGGGCATTCAAAAAGGCATTTGGCGAATATCCGGTGTATGTGAAAGCATTGCGGATCGGGAACATTCTCATGGTGGGCATGCCGTGTGATTTTTCCGGCGAACTGACCGCCCCGCTGGATGCTTATGCCAAATCCAAAGGGCTGAACCTGATGGTTACCAGCTTCAACGGCGGCTATATCGGCTATATTACCCACGACAAGTACTTCGATCGCGATTTGTACGAGACCAAAACCATGAGCTGGTATGGCCCGTACAATGGTGCCTATTTGCAGGAAGTGATTAAAGATATTATTGATAAATTATCCTAACCCGTACCTAACGATGAGAACACTTGTAATCCTTTTTCTGGCATTCCTGAGCCTTTCTTCGATGGCCCAGAAACCCGTTCGCGTCGCAGTAGCGGGGCTTAGCCACGGACATGTCGGCTGGATTTTTAACCGGAAAGACAAAACGGATATTCAGTTGGTGGGCATCTGGGAAACGAATCCCGATTTGGTCAAACAGTTTACCGAACGCTACAAGCTCGACCCGAAACTTTTTTATTCAGACCTCAACAAAATGCTCGATGAGGTGAAACCGGAAGCCGTTTCGGCATTCGGGGCGATTAACGAGCACGTAGTAGTGGTACGTGCCTGTGCGCCGCGGAAGATCAATGTCATGGTGGAAAAGCCGCTGGCCACGACATTTGCCGACGCGAAGGAAATCCAGAAACTTGCGACACAGCATAACATCCATGTTCTGACCAACTATGAAACCTCCTGGTACGCGAGTAATCAGCACGTGAACCAGCTCATTCAGGACGGTAAACTAGGTGAAATCCGCAAGGTGATGGTCAACGACGGCCATCAGGGGCCGAAGGAAATCGGGGTTAGTAAAGAGTTTTTTGCTATTTTGACAGACCCTGTCAAGAACGGCGCCGGCGCGTTGGTAGATTTCGGCTGCTATGGAGCCAACCTCATGACCTGGCTCATGAAAGGTGAGCGGCCCGTTTCGGTAACAGCTGTGACGCATCAGAATAAGCCCGATATTTACAAGAATGTAGACGACGAGGCATCCATCATCCTGCAATATCCGAAGGCACAATGCATTATCCAGGGCTCGTGGAACTGGTCTTTTGCGAGAAAGGATATGGAAGTATATGGTAACAAAGGCTACGCAATCGCAGTCAACCCGACCGTGGTGCGCCAGCGTTTGCAGGAGAAAGCCCCTGAGGAAACGCTTAAACTCGACCCACGACCGGCGCCTTACACCGATCCGTTCTCCGTACTGGCTGATGTGGTGCAAGGTCGGGTCAAACTCGATCAGAACGACTTGTACGGGTTGCCGGTGAATGTGACCGTCGTCGAGATACTGGAAACGGCCAAGGAGGCCGCGAAAACCGGTAAGACAATCTTTTTGAAAAAATAAAACATACCCATGGAGCCCAGGCCTGTCAGTTTTTCCCAGACTACCCTCACCGAATTAATGATCCCTTCCTATGCCAATTTCGGCGGGAAAATCCACGGGGGCATATTGCTTTCACTGATCGACAAGGTTGCGTATGCGTGTGCGTCGCGTCACGCAGGTACGTATTGCGTGACCGTTTCCGTGGATGCGGTGGATTTCCTTGAACCAGTGGAGGTAGGCGACCTGGTATCGCTGCACGCGTCGGTGAATTATGTGGGGAGAACCTCGCTGGTTGTGGGCATTCGCGTAGTGGCCGAGAACGTTCGGAACCGTTCGGTAAGGCATACCAACACTTCGTACGTCACGATGGTGGCTAAGGACGACAATAACAAACCGACGGTCGTGCCGGAGCTGGTACTCGAAAATGAGGATGACGCCCGCCGTTTCCTGGAAGCAATTAAGCGCCGGGAGCTCAAAGAAAAATACCGGGACGCGTTTGATAATGCTAAAACGCGCCTCGACGTGCAGGACAACCTGGATAAGCTAGCCGATCAACGCTGCGTGGTCGCGTATGATACGGATGTTTGATTTTGCATTCCAAAAACGAAAAGCCCTGCACAATTCAACTGGGCAGGGCTTTTCGTTTCATATCGCCGATGGGTTTAAAACCCGAACAATCCGCCGCCGCTTTTCCGCGTAGTCGTTTTCTTTCCAAACAGCATTCCAAACACGCCGCGTACTACTTCACGGCCGATTTGCTTCGCCAGAGGCGAGTTAAGTGCGTCGGAGATCATGCTCGATTGCTCTTTCTCTTTTTTCGCCTCTACTTTTGCCTGTACTTCCGCCTCTTTCGCTTCGGTTTCCTTGCGCGCCTCTTCTTCCATCCGCTTGGTCAGGATTTCGTAGGCGCTTTCCGGGTCGATAGGGTCTTTGTATTTGGCATACACATCCGATTGCTGCACATGTTTATCGTAATCGGCTTGTACCATGGGGCCCATAATGGATGCCGGGGGCATCAAATGCGTGGCTGCTACTTCGGTAGGGATACCCTTTTCGTTCAAAACCGTGATCAATGCCTGACCTATACCGAGCGTAGTCAGCACCTGATCGATCGAATAGTAATCCGATTTCGGATACGTTTTTACGGTTTGTTTCAACGCCTCGGCGTCCTGCGGCGTGAATGCCCGAAGTACGTGTTGCACGCGGTTACCCAGCTGCCCGAGCACCGATACAGGTACGTCCTGCGCCATTTGAGTACAGAAGAAAATACCTACGCCTTTGGAACGGATCAGGCGGACAACCTGCTCGATTTGTTCCAGGAATGCCTTGGGTGCGTCTTTGAACAGCAAATGCGCTTCGTCGAGGAAGAACACCAGTTTAGGTTTGTCCAGATCGCCTGCTTCGGGTAGTTTGTGGTATAACTCGGCCAAAAGGCTCAGCATGAATGTTGAGAACAATGCAGGCTTATCCTGTACGTCGGAAACGTTTAGCAGGCTAATCACACCTTGTCCGTCTACCTTGTTGATCAGGTCATCGATATCGAATGATTTTTCCCCGAAAATGCTGCCCACTCCCTGCTGCTCCAATGCGACGATTTTACGGAGGATCGTGCCGGCTGTCGACGCAGAAATCGTACCATAATCGGCTTTGATTTCGGCAGCGCCAGGGCCTTCGGCGAGGTAGTTGAGGACTTTTTTCAAGTCGTTCAGGTCCACCATCGGCAGGTCCTTGTCGTCGGCATATTTGAACAGTATAGCGAGTACACCAGCCTGGGTTTCGTTCAGTTCGAAGATTTTCGAGAGCAATATCGGCCCGAATTCCAGTACCGTTGCACGCATTTGTGCTCCCTTGTTGCCACTGAGCGAATATAGTTCAACAGGAAATCCTTTCGGTTCGAAAACGGTGCCCAGTATTTGGGCGCGCTCTTCCAGGGCCGCATTGGTCTTGCCCGGCTGCGCGATTCCCGAAAGGTCGCCTTTAATATCGGACATGAAAACGGGCACGCCGGCTGCCGAAAGCTGCTCCGCAAATACCTGCAATGTACGCGTTTTCCCCGATCCCGTAGCTCCGGCCACGAGCCCGTGGCGGTTCATCATGCGCAAGGGAAGGTTCACGCGGGCCTCGCCGATGATCTCGCCGTCGAGAAT
>DATMSL010000999.1:0-2925 GCA_035565435.1 Dyadobacter sp.
GAAATAAACTGCCGCAACATGAATGTAAAAAAAGAGGCCGGGTCGCAAAACCCGGCCTCTGAACATACCATCAGATATTTTTCTTTTTGGATTCTTTCACCGCGAAATCCACAGCTCGTGCCGTAAGTGCCATGTAGGTAAGCGACGGATTCACGCACGACGCGGAAGTCATGGCCGCACCGTCGGTAACGAATACGTTTTTCACCGCGTGGAGCTGGTTATTGCCATTCAAAACTGACGTTTTCGGGTCGCGTCCCATGCGGGCGGTACCCATTTCGTGAATAGCCATACCCAGGTACGAGCCGTTGTCGTAAGTGCGGACGTTCTTCACACCCGATCTTTCGAGCATTTCGGCTGCGTCGTTCATCATATCCTTGCGCATTTTCTTCTCGTTCTCGCGAAGGTCTGCATCGAAAACAACTGCCGGAATACCGAATTTGTCTTTTTTATCCTTGTTCAGGTACATGCGGTTTTCGTGGTATGGCAAAGTTTCACCGAAGCCGCCGAAGCCCATTGTCCAGTTGCCCGGAGTTGTGAGTTCCTCCTTGAAATCGGCGCCGAATGCAAGCTCGGCAATGTTGCGTTGCCATCCCTGGCGGCCGCCGCCGCCCTGGTAACCGAACCCGCGCAGATAATCACGTTTGTCGTTGCCAACGTTGCGGTAACGCGGTACATATATACCGTTTGCGCGACGGCCAAAGTAATATTTGTCGAGGTCACCTTCCCAGGTACCGCTCGCGCCGGTGCGGAAGTGGTGGTCCATCAGGTTATGACCCAGTTCGCCCGAATCGTTACCCATTCCGTTCGGGAAGCGGTCGGAGGTAGAGTTGAGAAGCAATGCTGTCGATGCCATTGCGCTCGCGCAGACGAAGATGATATTTGCAAAAAACTCGCGCTCCTGCAATGTGACCGTGTCGACCACGCGTACGCCCGTAGCGCGGCCACCTTGTTTTTTACCATCATAAATAATCTCGCGCACCACTGAATCGGGGCGGAGTGTCAGCCGGCCTGTTTTCATTGCCGGCGGCAATGTCGATGACTGGGTGCTGAAATAGGCGCCATATGGGCAGCCATAAGAGCAACGGTTGCGGTACTGGCACGGCCCGCGGCCGCCGTCGAGCTGGATCTTGGTCGGTTGCGAAAGGTTGGCAACGCGTCCGATCGTCATCACCCGGCCGGGGAATTCTTTTTCGAGGCGTTTGCGTACTTCTTTTTCCACATGGTACATTTCCATCGGCGCAATGAAGTCGCTGTCGGGCAGTTGAGGCAAACCGAGTTTCTCGCCCGAAATACCCACATGTTTTTCAACGTAGGAATACCAGGGAGCAATGTCTTTGTAACGGATCGGCCAGTCGACCGCGATACCGTCTTTCAGGTTGGCTTCGAAGTCGAGGTCGCTCAGACGGTACGACTGCCGTCCCCACATAATGGATTTCCCCCCGACGATATTCGGGCGGAACCAGTCGAAGCGCTTTTTCTCTTCGTAAGGCTGGTCCATGTCATTCATCCAGTACTTCTCAGTCATTTCGTTGTACGGATAATCGCGTGAGAGGAATGGGTGTGTTTCCTTTTGTTTGACCGTCAGGCGGCCGTTGTATTGCGTCTCCCAGGGAGCTTTCAATGCATTTTCATAACCCGTTACGTGTTCCAGGTTCTTACCTTTTTCGAGCATGAGTACTCTGAGGCCCTTTTCGGTCAGTTCTTTCGCCGCCCAGCCGCCGGAAACTCCGGAGCCGATCACAATGGCGTCGTAGGTGATGTCTTTTTTTGCGTCAATATTAAGGTTCGCCATTTTTCTAAGAGGTTGGAATGTCAGGAGTCGTCAGTAGGTCATGGGTTGACTACTGCTATTATCCTATTAATTGTTTCCGAATTAAAGTGCCCAGCTTTTCTGTCCTTTGGGCATGGGCCAGCTGCCTTCGAACCGGCCGGGGATCGGCAGGTAATCGAGAGCCTGTGTCGCACCGATTTCGGAAGTAAAATAGCCGGTAACGGTAAGTCCCTTCATTTGCAGGAAAAAAGGCTTGTCGGAAACGGTGGTCTTTTTGATAATATCGTTCTTCTGGTCGGCGTTCAGCGCTGCGAAATCCTTGGAATAGGTTTCTTTGGCAAGGGCATTTACTTTGGCAAGACCATCATAGAACTTTTTCTGCTCCTCCATCGGGTAGCAGTCACGCATAACGCGCACGATAAACTTCTCAGCTCCGGCGGCTTTGGCACCCGGTGTGCCGGTGGTAGGGATGATCACATCCGCAACTTCCGCAAGCAGGGCTTCCTGCTGATCGGACACTTCGAGGGATGGGCCGAAATTCAGACGTTCGCCTGTGATACCGGCCATAAGCGGGGCTGAAATCGCGCCGCCCAACAGGAAGGTTATTCTTTGAACAGCTTCTCTACGGTTCATGGTTAGGTTATTAAGTCAGGAAATTCAAATTGCTATAAAAAATATCTTTTAAAGATAATAAGAAGGGCGTTTCGGGCACCAAAACAGGGCCTTTTTTCCGAATATTCATCCAAAAACGCCATTTGCACATCAAATTTCGTGAAGTCAGAATCCTGTGATGATATTTGAATCATAAGTTACTGGACTAGGGGCTGAGGCAACGGCAGATCAGACATTCTGTTGCCCTAGTTAAAGGTTAGGTAATAGAGGAACGTTGAGTAAATAATGTGGATATCTTCCCTGAGGTTCAGGGAAGATATTTTTTTAAGAAGCATTGGAAGAGAAAGCGTGCAATGTCATAGTGTGTAACCAACCTAGCTAAACGAACAGCCGAGATCGTGACAGTTCCTGGGAGACTGGCGGATTCCTGATTGTACGGTTAAGGCAAAAGGCCGGATGCGTCCGGCCTTTTTTTGTAGCCTATTGCGCACAAAAGGGCTTTCTGACTTGACCTTTGGGGATTTTATCCTTTAATTCGATCG
>DATMSL010001000.1:0-3379 GCA_035565435.1 Dyadobacter sp.
CTGGCTGTTTTATGCTTCCACCAATTTTGGCAAAACATCCCATTTCTCCGAACATTTCCCGCTGCTGAACCGATATGTGGACCTTTGTCAGCGTCTCTTACAAAGCAGCACGCCGGATAATGATGTACTGGTCTATTTCCCGATCCATGATTTATGGGCTACCAAAGCAAAATCGGGTGGTGGCGTGCATTTACTGGAAGTACATCATGTCGACCGCTGGCTGCTGGATTTGCCGTTTGGAAAGCTGTCTGAAAAGCTCTGGAAGGAGGGTTATGCATTCGATTTTGTGTCGGATTTGCAGTTGAAGAAATTTACGGTGGAGGCGAATGGCGTTTTGAATTCAGGATATACTTCATATAAAACTTTACTCGTCCCGTCGGCAACCTATTTGCCCGAAGAGACTTTGAAAGAGTTGCAACGCCTGGCTAGTGCCGGTGCTAAAATCGTTTTTGATCAAAAGTTGCCTGCTACGGTGACGGGTAATGCAAACCATGGCGGGCGCCAACAGGCATTTAGCGAGGCTTTAACACGACTTTCGAAATTTAAAAACGTGAAAGTTTCTACGGACCTTCATGCGGACCTTGCCGCGAATGGAGTTGTGCAGGAGCAGCTGGCCGGGAAGGGCCTGACTTTTATCCGCAAGAAACAAGGGGACGGGATACCGCTTTACTTTGTGACGAACCTTGGCAATACATTCTCCGAGGGCTGGGTAAAGATCGGGAAAGGGGGACAATTCTTCCAATCAGATCCGCTCAGCGGTGTGTCGACGCCTAAGGCGCGTGGCAACAAAGGAAGCGAAGAGATTTTCCTGCGACTCTTGCCGGGAGAATCGTGCTTTTTGACGACATCCGCAGACGGTCACGACGCGCCGGTAGTGAGCAGTTCGGGCAAGCATTTCGATATTAATGGTAAATGGGAGCTCGCTTTTTTAAATGGTAGACCCAAGTTGCCTGCGCCTGCGCAATTAACGGAACTGACTTCCTGGACGGCATTACCGGATTCTGCGGCCTACTTCTCAGGCAAAGCGCGCTACCGCATTACTTTCGACTTGCCGGGCCCGGCGGCAACTTATGCAAATGCGGCACTGGATTTGGGAGACGTGCGCGAGGTTGCGAGCGTGAGGCTGAACGGGAAGGATCTTGGCGTGGTCTGGCATATACCATTCACGCTTCCGGTAGGTAATAACGCATTGAAAGCGAAAGGCAACATCCTCGAAATTGAAGTAACGAACCTTTCTGCCAACTACATGCGCCTCCGTGACCAGCAGCAGCCCGATTGGAAGAAATTTTACGACATCAATATCGTGGATATTACTTACAGAAAATTCGATGCTACGCGTTGGCAGCCGATGCCCTCAGGCTTGCTTGGGCCTGTGAAACTAGTTTATTAATGCATTACTCCCAAAGCGGATAATGTTCCAGCTGGATTTGCCGGCCGAAGAATATGTTGGTGGATTGCTCGAATGACAATGTGTAATCGGACACATAGAACTGTCGCTTGCCTTCGCCTTTCTCGTTGATCAGGTAATGCTGTTCGAGCCATGCTTTCAGAGACCTAGCGACGATTTCCGAGGTGTCGAGCGTCTCTACCGTATCGCCGTAGAATTTGCGGATCTGCGTTTTGATCAGCGGATAATGCGTGCAACCAAGGATCAATGCCTCAATGCCATTCAAAGACGGATCGGAGAGGTAATTGGCAATCACACTTTCACTGATATTATTGTCGAAGAAACCTTCCTCGATCATGGGCGCGAGCAATGGCGTGGCGAGGGATTTCAGGTGGATGTTACGATCCAACGCATCGACTTTCTTTTTATACACGTTGGAAAGAACCGTCTGCTTGGTCCCGATCAGGCCGATGGTCTTGCCTTCATAATGCTCCTTCACATAATCTACTACCGGATCGATCACATTCAAAACCTTCGCTTTGCTTCCCACGTACTCACGCACGAGCTCGTATGCGGCCGCGGACGCAGAGTTGCAGGCGATGAGGATCAGTTTGCAGTTTTGCTGTAAAAGCATGTTACAGATTTTGATCGAATAGGCCTGGATGGCAGCCGTGGATTTATCGCCATAAGGCAGGTGCGCCGTATCGCCGAAATAGATGGTGTTTTCCTGAGGAAGTAACCGGGTTACGGCACTGGCGACGGTCATACCGCCGATTCCGCTGTCAAAAATTCCGATGGGCGCAGAGGAGTCGAGCATTGGGGAAAAGTCCTTTTGGTGATCAATGAGTGATATTCGCATCAAAGCTAAAAAATATATCAAAAAACTTTTCCGGCACATGCAACCTCACGCGGAGGATTGCGCATCTTGCTGTCGAAACCACCAATTAGAATGGGTCGAATTTTAGCACTATTTAGCCAGGAAGCACAGCTCGTCAAAGCCCTCAGGAAGGAAGATCCGAAGGCTCAGCGGCAGCTCTACGATAAGTACAGCCACCGAATGCTGGCTTTGTGCTTCCGCTATGTATGCGATGAAATGGCGGCCGAGGATGTGATGGTGGAGGGTTTTTTAAAAGTTTTTGAAAAAATAAACCAGTTTAATAGCGAAGGAAGTTTTGAGGGGTGGGTTAGAAGGATTATGGTGAATGAATCGCTGGGTTATCTGCGGAAACAAAAGCGAATCTTAGAAGATAATCTTTCGGATGAGGCTAATAACATTCCCGATTACATCCACGCGGATCAGAACCTGGAGACCGAAGAACTGATGGCGTTGATTGAAGCGCTGCCGGTAGGTTACCGGACGGTTTTTAACCTGTATGCCATTGAAGGCTACGCACACATTGAAATCGCCCAGATGCTGGGCATAACTGAAAGTACATCGAAATCACAATTGCACCGCGCCCGGGCATTGCTGCAAAAAATGGTCGCGGAGTGGCAGAATGATTATAAAAAAAAAGTAGACTATGAAAAAGCATCCTGTTGATGATCTTTTCAAACGTAAACTCGAAGGATTGGAAAGAACGCCTTCGGAAAATGCGTGGCTGAAAATTCAGGAAAAACAGTCTGCGAGCCCTGAGCGGGGTCGCTCGGTTGTGTGGGGTTGGTATGCTGCGGCTGGTGTGGCTGCGGCGGTGATGGGAGGATACCTGGTTTGGCAAAATCAGCAGGTTGCTTCGCCGGGAAATATGAAACCGCAACAGACTATTGCAGCGGCTAGACCAGCTCAGATTGATTCTGTGGTTTCTCCGGTTGAAAATTCGAATGCTCCGGTTGAGCAATTAGCCTCAATAGAGGAAATAGGTAATGGGGCCGCTGAGGATTCGGGGAGAGATTTTAAACGTACTCATAAGACGCCGGAAACAGCCCCAACTCAGGTAGCCAAAACAGCAAATACCCAAACGCAAGACATTCAGACACCCATTGCCGAGCCCGTTC
>DATMSL010001001.1:0-2103 GCA_035565435.1 Dyadobacter sp.
CGCCGAGATGCTTTCATAAGAGGCTATAAATGTCCGGGCGCATTTTGGTAGATGAACTCCTGGAGCTGTCGGTCGATCTGGGCATCCACAGGTGAAGAGGTGGCATTTTTGCCATAGAAGCGGATGCGTTTTTCTTCCCGCGAAATCGCTGAGCCCCGAAAGGGCGTCCGCAAAACCCGCCGGGAGCGATTCCCAGCAGAGCTTCTCGGGCGAGGTGAGGTCCTCGAGCCTTAGGATGTACTCAGGGTTATGGACATCCGCACCGTTTTGGCGGATGGTCAGTTCAAAATCATTGTCATGGTCACGCAGCGAGCCTGTCAGAAAGTAGGATAGCATCATAATTCCAGTTTAAGGTGAGATCAGTTCAACATCCCGCAAGATAGCCTAAAACCAAATGAAGGCTGTTATATCAGGGCATCTTAAAATTTACAGGATTCCGACTGGAAATGATGCCTTACAGTGTCTGCGCGCCAAAAAAAAAAAACCGGCATACTGCCGGCTCAAGCCAATTCTTTTTTTGCTTTCTTTTTCTTCATCCTGTCCCTTATCCGGCACAGGTTCTCGGAAAGCATGCTTAGAATCTTTTTGTGATATTTTGAGGGCTCAATCTGCATGCCCCTGCACTGCAATATTTCCATACGGCTCAGGGAGATTTCAATGGTTTCAACGGATTTCTCTGCGACCTTAGCCGAAAGAATCAGCGAATCCTTTCTGCTGTAATACTCATTAGTAAACACGCAATGGTGCAGTTCGTCGCCCTCGACCATAAAATCCCTTACGTTTTCTATCACAGAAATGCTCAAGTCTTTTTCCTGAAAGGACAGCCCGAAAAAGCGCTTCTTGTCGCTTGAGTACCTTTTCTGCGCCTTTTCGATTTGAAGGCGAAGGTCGTGGAGCTTTTTCTTTCTGAGCAGATCCCTTTTTCTTTTCACTAAGCGGTCATGCGCTTCATGCAGGTTTTCAGGGCAGACAAAGAAAGGGTTTGAAAGGTCTTTGCCGAAATAGCGCAATAGTTCCAAATAATCCTCCCATAGCTGTACGTCCGCAATCCTGTAATTGTTTCGGATGACGGTCTTGACCGCCTGCCAATTGCGTTTTATCTGCTGTCGTGATGCGCCGAGGTAATACTGCAAGAGGTTCAGCTGTCGGGATTTGAGCAGGGTTTCGGCTACGGGGTCGGACAACAGCGATGAAAACAATAGGTGGGGCGCAATGTCGTAAACGGAAGTCCTGAAGCCGTTGCGTTTTAGGATCGGAAGCACTTTCATCTGCGGATAGACCCTGTAGGGATTGATGTAGTATTTGGCATTTCGGATGAAGTCCTTTGGCTTTATTTCGAGCGGGGAATAGAATTTCCATGCATCAAGGGTAGAAGAAAATACATTAGTGCTGAGCGCAAAGGTGCGCACTTCGCCTTTGGGATTTATCCAATGCTGCATGACCTCTCTGTGGAAATAGGTGGGCGCAAAGCTCTTTTTCATGTGCTTGTGGGCAATGACCATCCGCACCACCTGAAAACCCGCACAGCGCTCGACTACTGCAAAGTATTCGGTTTCCTTGAAATGCACCTGATTACAGGGCATCATTTTGAGCTTTCCTGCGCAGGCAGGACAAGTCGTGAACTTGGCGCAGGTGCTTTGGCAGGACGGCTTCCAGACGTGGGCGCATTCCAAGCAGTAGAATCTGCTTCGTGAGAGCACGCCCCATTTGAGAAAGATGTTTTTCTCCGCCCATACAAATACTTCGGGTCTTATGGGAGCAAGCGAGACGCTGAGCGCCGTCAACTGCTTTTCGACGTGGGTTTTGGGTATCATAGGTCAAAGAGTGTCAGGGCAGTCTGCACCGCAGGTTTTACAGTCTGTTTTACAGGGAGAGCAGGTTCGCTTTTAACAGAAACGGCAGGGATTTCGGGCTGTGAGAAAAGGTCGGCGGGGGCAGGGGTCTGCACCACAGCCCTGCACGCAACAGGGGCGGGCGTGCCGATGGAATCATCGGTGTAGTATCTGACTGCCATGTCGAAGATTTCCTGATTGTCAAAGGCGCACAAGCCTGTTTTTTTGACCTCGCCGAAAATATAATGCATACAACTTTCGAGATTCTTGG
>DATMSL010001002.1:0-7956 GCA_035565435.1 Dyadobacter sp.
AAAAAACCCGGGTATTTTTTTGGAAACCGTATGGTTTCGTTTATATTTGGAAACCATACGGTTTCCATTTTATTTTTTACCTCATACGCATTATGAACCAGACGCGGCGCGATGTTTTTCAGGCTATTTCAGACCCCACCCGCCGGGAGATCATCGGTTTGCTCGCCCGACGTTCACTCAATCTGAACAAAGTCGCCGATCATTTTACGATGAGCAGGCCGGCTGTCGCGAAACATATACGAATCCTGACGGAATGCGGGCTGGTGGTTGTACAAACCCGGGGCCGTGAAACCTTCTGCCAGGCTAATCTGAAAGGCCTCAAACAAGTTTCCGAATGGGCCAATACCTATCAGGAATTCTGGAACGACAAGCTGGATGCGCTCGAACGCTTCCTGGACGAGGACCCTTCCGATGAAAATGCATAACGAACAGCCTTCAAACTGAACAAATTATGGCACAAATCAGAGAGCATGGGCAGCTTGGCAAAGATGAACAGGGCTACCGCATTATTTTCGAAAGAGTATTCAGGCATCCCGTAGCAAAAGTCTGGGACGCATTGATCAACCCCGAGAAACTGGCCGTATGGTTCATGAGAACAGAACTGGACCCGGTGCCGGGTGGCCGGATGACCATGTATTTCGGTGACTCAGAAGACTCCCGGTCCTATGGCCGTATTATCCGCATCGAGCCGGAAAAGTACCTCGAGTACTTGTGGGAGAATGACGACGGCCCCGATGAGCGCGCCGTGTGGGAGCTCTTTGAGCAGGATGGCCCGCATACCTTCCTCCGGTTCACATATAGCCAGGTTTCAGAAGGCTATGCCGTCAGCGTATCCGCCGGCTGGCACCAGATGCTCGATTTGCTGGCAGATATTTTGGATGAAAAAGTAGAACCTACTGTCCAGCTCCACGATGGTAAGCAGACGGCAGAAGGCGAGGTGCTTGAAAAGCACTACAAAGCTGCATTCAACGAACTCCCTACATAAATCTTTGAACTTTTAACCCATAACAACGATGGCTTTTGAACCTTTTGTTTTAGAAAGAGTCCTGAACGCCCCGCCTGCGCGCGTGTGGCGAGCCCTGACCGATGCAGGCCAGATGAAAAAGTGGTATTTCGATATTCCGGATTTCAAAGCGGAGCCCGGCTTCGAATTTGAGTTTACTGCCGGGAGCGAAGAGAGGCAATACCGCCATCTCTGCAAGGTCACGGAGGCCGATCCGGAGCGGAAACTTGCGTACTCATGGCGCTATGCCGACTATCCAGGCGATTCCGAGGTAAGTTTCGAGCTCATCCCCGAAGGCGCCAAGACCCGCCTGCGCCTTACGCACAAGGGTTTACACACTTTCCCGAAAGATCACGCCGATTTCGGACTGCAAAGCTTCTCCGCTGGCTGGACGCACATTATCGGCAAAAGTCTGGCGGAATTTGTGGAGCAGGAAGGTTAAGGAATCACCTTTTCCATGCGCAATTGATCGAATATGCGGTAGAACATCTGTTCGGTATCCGCATATTCGTGAAAACCGAGCCGCCTGGCCTTCGATCCGTCTGCGAGAAAATCGTAGTCCCAGGAGAAAACGAAATCTCCGAATGGCCAGGCGGACAATGCTTCATATCCGAACTGCAATCCGTGGCGCTCACGGAGCACTTCCCACACGGGCGCCTTGTCACGCATCACCTCCGCGAGCGGGAGCTGCACGGGCGGGGCTGTTTCGAGCCCGAAGTATCGCCCGATTTTCGGCCACATTTCGTCCCAACGAAACAAATCTCCATTGTTAATGTTAAATGCCTGGTTGGCTGCTGCCGGCGTAGTCGCAGCCCACACGGTGGCTTTGGCAAGCAAATCGGCGTCAGTCAGTTCGATAAGCGGATGATAAGCGCCGGGTTTACCCGGAAACCGGAACGGAACGTTCAACTCCTTAGAAATCGACGCGTAAACCGCGATCAGCGACACCAGATTGAGCGGGTTACCCGGTGCAAAACCGCCTACCACGGATGGCCGGATTGCCGACCAGCTCCATGCTTTTCCTTGCTGCGCGGCGCTAATGTACCGCTGCTGCTCGGTCATGAACTCGGGAAGCATTATCGGCGGGTCATCTTCCCGTGCGGGCGTCCTGAACGGGCCCAGGTGCGCACCGTACACTTTATAGCCTTGCATGAAACTGATGTGTTCGAGTTTCGGGGACACCTTTTCGATGGCTTCCACTACATTCCGGAACATGGCCATATTAGGTGGTACCAGTTCGGCCCAGGTAGGTTTGTCCTGGTAGGCCGTGTAAAAAACGTGCGTCACATGATCCAGCCTTGCAAATTGGACGGCGACATCCGCCCCGTCGAGCAAATCGACCACGATCGTTTCCACATTCGCCGGCAGCGGCTTTCTCGACGTGCCGATCACATTCCAGCCAGGCATCGATTGCAGGTATGCCGTCAGGTTCTTCCCGATAACACCGCTCGCTCCCACTACCAGTGCAGTTTTCGGATTTTCCATGGGATCAGGCTCGGTCAAGGGGTTGTGTCAGATAGATTTGCGGATTCGTTTCCAGCTTTTCCAGCGATGCCCCAAATGCCTGGATGTAAGGCTGTGCATTATGGGTATCCAGTCCCTCGCGACTTTCCCATATTTCCTGAAATACAAACACACTGGGATTGTTTTCGTCCTGGTACAGATCGTATTGCAGACAGGCCGGTTCCTTCCTGGATTCGGTTACCATGTTCAGCAGCGTCGCGCGGACCTCGTCCCGGTGCGCTGTTTTGCTTTCGATGACGGCGGTAAGATAGATAACCATAGGTTAAGCTGCGGTTTCGATTTCCAGATTATTGAACACCCCGGCCAAATGCGCCAGGTACTGATTTTTGTAATCCTCGATACGTTCCGGGGTTGCGTTCTTTTCGAGGTCATGGAAATGCATGCTTTGCAGCGGCTCCATACCTGTAAATGCATTCATTCGGTGGAAACCAAACATCACACCCTGGTCTACCGAATGCTCCCGGAAGAACTCGCCGGGTAATGTAAATGCAGTTTCCGGTGCATTCCATGTGGTAGTGAGCATGTATTTCCGGCCGTGCAGCATGCCGCCTGTGCCATAATTGATATTCGGATTCTCGTTTTTGCGGCCATCGCTACGGTAAATGCCCTTGCGGTGGCCGGCTGTGAATACGGTGTCGATGTATTCTTTCAACTTATAAGGCATTGAGAACCACCATACCGGCGTGTGGTACACGATCACATCCGCCCATACGAACTTCCTCACTTCCTCGTCCGGATCATAGGGCTGGTTAATGTCTGTTACTTGTAGCTCAAAGCCGTTTTCTCCTGTGAAATAGGACTGGTCCAACCCTGTCAGCGTGTGGTTGAACTTCCCTCCCGAATGCGCGAAATGCTGACCGCCGTTAATGACAAATATCTTTTTCATTGCCTTGTTTTGATTTTGATGCTACAAATTTCCGGCAGTCAAATGCATTATCAAAATAACTTAAATTGTATATTTGTATTATAAAAATTATAGATAGATATGATACTCAATCTGGAATGGCTCCGTACTTTCAAGGCGATCTATGAAACGGGGACGCTCTCGGCAGCGGCCCAGGAGCTTTTTATATCACAACCGGGCGTAAGCCTGCATTTGAACTCGCTGGAAGCCTACACGGGGCACAAACTGTTCGACCGGTCGCCGCGCAAAATGGTGCCTACCGAAAAGGGAAAGGTATTGTACAACTTCGTGCTCGACCCCCTCCGGAAACTGGAAGCGGTGGAGCAGCATTTTCACAAAAGCTCCAAATCCGAGCGGCCGACGATCAGCGTCGGGATGTGCTTCGAGACCTTCCAGTACACACTGGAAGAGCATATTGCTTCGCTGCCGTTCAACCTCATCATCAAATTCGGGGAGTATCCTCAAATGCAGCAGGACCTCGACAACGGTCTGCTCGACCTGATCGTCACGCCGCAGCAGGGCCAGCAGCAGAATTTGCAATACAAACCATTTTCAAAAGAAAGGATCGTGCTCATTGCAGGCGGCCAGACGGATATCGACCCGCTGATCGATTTGTTCGCGCAGCCCAATAAGTCGGAAGCCGCCAACTGGCTCAAACAGCAGATCTGGTACAGTACCGCTGCCGATATGGAGCATTTGAAGAATTTCTGGCTCAAAAACTTCGACCAGCACCCCGATTTCCGCCCCAATTACATCGTACCCAACATTTGCTCGATCATCCGCTGCCTCAGCGACGGCGAAGGCTTCTCGATCGTCCCGCACTTCCTGTGCGTGGAAGCCATCGAAGCCGGAGAGATCCAGCTCGTGTGGGAAGGCAACACGCCCCTGGAAAACACACTGTATTTTGGTACACGGAAAAAGACCATTTATCAGAAGGAAATCGAGCAGTTGCAGGATTTGTTTGTAAGTAAATGGAAAGCCCCGGAAGTAGTGGGCGCGCCGGCCTAGACCCGATGAAACAAAAAATCCCCGCCGGACCTGTCCGACGGGGAGCTGATGAAGTGCTGCATTAATCTTTAAATAAGCGCATTAATGGTAACGTCGATATTCCCCCGCGTTGCTTTGGAGTAAGGACAAGTCTGGTGCGCCGATTCAATCAAAGCGCGGGCGGTTTCCTCGTCGAGGCCGGGCAGGCTCACATTCAGGCGCGCTTGGAGGAAATATTCGGCCTTGGTAAGGCCCAGATCTACCTCGGCATCCACCGCCGTGCCTTCCGGCAATGTGATCTTTTTCTTCGCAGCGGCGATCCCTATCGCACCGATAAAACATGCCGACCAGCCGGCTGCAAAAAGCTGTTCAGGGTTGGTACCGGTCCCATGGGCACCCGGCGATGACAATTGAATGTCCAGATTTCCATCCGAGCTGCGGGAAGCGCCATCCCGACCGCCTGAGGTGTGTGTTTTGCCTGTATAAAGTACCTTGTCGATGGTAGTGGCACCTGCTGCCTGAGTGATTTCAATTGTTTCCATGATTTTTGACCGGATCGCCGGTGCGATTGTTTTTAAATTGATTTTGTAGTCTGATAATAGTTGGTAACTCAACTCGAAAACGCCATTTCTGCTGCGATTTCTGATACAAATAGACTACAATCCCGCCGCAGCCGACAATACAAAACACCTCAACCGGGCGCATTGGCTGCCGAAGTGGACATGTCGCGGCGTCATCTCGCCAACGCCTCCCTTCTTTTTTGTCAGGTATGGTCAAGTGTTGTCAAGAGTAGTCAAAAGATTGTCAGGGGTGGTCAAAGGTGGTCAGGTATTGTCAAGGGTAGTCAAGAGATTGTCGGTGGTCAAAGGTGGTCAGGTATTGTCAAGGGTAGTCAAAAGATTGTCAGAGATTATCCGAAAGCAAGGGAACGGATAGTGTATTAGCGTAAATATCACGCCGCCGAAATCGCCTCATTTCAATTTCCTACCAATATTACATGCCTGACGGCATTTTGTTCCAAACCAATAAAAACCGCCCCTACCTAACGACAACCGACTGCCACCTAACCGCGCGACCATAACTGACCACTACCTGACAACACTTGACAATACCTGACCACCCTTGACAACACCTGACCACTACCTGACAACACTTGACAACACCTGACCACCCTTGACAACACCTGACTACTCCTGACAACAACTGACCATTCCTGACCGCCGCCTGCGCCCCTGTCCACTTCGCCCCCGAATCTGTCCAACTCACCCCGATTCCGATTCCGCACGGCAGCCTCCCATTCTACTTTTGGGAAAAAACAAACCGCTATGAACGCCCTTAAAAACCACAGATATCGCAACGCCGCCGCACTCTTCGCAGGCCTTCTATTCATGGGTTTCGTTGTCTTGCAAGTCAAAAGCCCGAAAGTTGAAAACCCGCCGGTAACGTCGGAATTTCACGGACCGGAAGAGGTAACCCGCATTCTGAAACGCTCGTGCTACGACTGCCACTCCAACGAGAGCAACCTGCGCTGGTACGATAAAATCGCGCCGTTTTCCTACAAAGTAGCCGCAGATGTGGAGGAAGCCCGCAAACGGTTCAATTTTTCGGAATGGGACAGTATTCCAAAAGCCGATCAGGAAGGCAAGCTCTGGTACATTGTCAATATGATCGACGCCGGCCGGATGCCCCTGCCCGAGTACGCAGCCGCGCACCCGTCCGCCAAAGTGACACCCGCCGAGCTCACAATCCTGAAAAACTATGTGACCAGCATTTCCCGCAAGCATTATGCCGCCGGCGATACCGCTGCGATCGTTGAAAAGCCCAAAGTGTCGCACACGCCGACATCCATCAACGGCATCGCATATTTCGACGACTATAAAAAATGGAAAGTCATCAGCTCCACCGGTCGGCCCGACAACGGCACTTCACGTATTATTTATGGAAACGACATAGCCGTAAAAGCGCTGGAACAAGACCAGATCCTCCCCTGGCCCGACGGTGCGGTGATTGTGAAGGTGGTATGGAACAGCCAGGCGCCCGACGCCGACGGCAATGTGAAACCCGGTAATTTCAACAACATCCAGATTATGGTCCGCGATGCCAAAAAGTTCAGTACCACCGAGGGTTGGGGTTTCGCAAGGTTCAGCGGCCTCGATTTGAAGCCTTATGGCAAGACCGCCTCGTTCGCAACGAATTGCATCAATTGCCATCAGCTCGCGAAAGGTACCGGGTTCGTGTTCGACATTCCGACCAAGCCGGTGCGGTGACGGTAGACTGCCGACCATGGACCGCCGAGTGCAGACCATAGGCGATGGATTTCGCCGCATCGCCGGTCCCAGAATCAGCTAAATATTAATTCAATCATTCACCGTTCCACAACGGATCATTCACTCATTCACTCATTCTCTCATTCACTCATTCACTCATTCAATCATTCTCTCATTCTCTCATTCACTCATTCACTCATTCCCCGTTCCACGGCGGATCATTCAATCATTCAAAATCATGAAAACCATCATCACATCGCTTTTTCTTTCACTTGGCCTTTCCGCTATGGCTTCTGATTTAAATACAGATTCCAAAACCACCGACAACACGGCCAACAAGGGCTTTGCCGTCGTAGAACTCTTCACCTCCGAGGGCTGTTCGAGCTGCCCGCCAGCCGACAAACTCCTTGCGAAAATCCAGGAAGAGAATGCGGGCAAGCCGGTTTACCTCCTGGCATTCCACGTCGATTACTGGAACCACCAGGGTTGGCGGGATGTGTTCAGCGACCGCGAGTTTACGAAGCGGCAATATCAGTATGCGAGTTGGCTCAACCTCGAAACGGTTTACACCCCGCAGGTGGTCGTAAATGGCAAGCATGAACTCATCGGATCGCAGGAGGAAACGCTCAGACGAGCCCTGAATATCGAACTGAATACCGCCGCCCCGGCGCAGCTGAATGCGGAAGCGCAGATCGAAGCGGGCAAGCTGAAAGTCGCTTACCAGGCAACAAATATCACGCGCGGTACCATGTTGCAGGTCGCATTGGTGCAAAAAGTAGCGCATACGATGGTGAAACGGGGCGAGAATGCGGGCAGATTATTGCCTCACGTACAGATCGTCCGTCACATTCAAGGTTTCCCGGCCACTAGTAATGGCAGTGTCACCCTGAACCTCCCAGGAGGTTTTAACCAGAACGACTGGGAAGTAATTACTTTCCTGCAAAACACGCAAACCGGTACCATTATCGCCTCTAACCGTCCTGATTTCAAACAAAATAGCTAAGCATCCCATGAAAAGCCTCATTCTGATACTCATTTCCGTAGCTGCATTGACACTGACCGGCTGCCAGGAGCCCCGCAAGCTCGTCCCCGCTCCCGAAACCATCTTCGATGACCATGGCCTGCACGTAATTACCTCCTTCCACAACGACCGTACCCGCACGATTTCGGTACTGTACGGCAACGACGATGCCCTCGCACACGCTGGTAAGGAGCGCAACGCACATACGCCCGGCGCAGCGGCGCGCGGCGCAGCGGCGCGCGGCGTGGCG
>DATMSL010001003.1:0-14164 GCA_035565435.1 Dyadobacter sp.
GATTACTTCGTGGTTTTAAGCTCTTTAATACGAGCAGCTTTACCCTGACGGCCACGCAAGAAGAACAGACGTGAACGACGTACCTTACCACGACGAATCAACTCGATTTTCGCGATGCTTGGTGAAAGGATTGGGAAAACACGCTCAACACCGATACCGTTTGAAATTTTACGTACTGTAAAAGTTTCGCCAGCTCCGTTTACGTTACGACGCTGCATAACGGTACCCTGGAACTGCTGGATACGCTCTTTGTTACCTTCACGGATTTTCACGTGAACGTTGATCGTGTCGCCTGATTTGAAATCAGGATACTCGGATTTACGATTTTCAATCGTTGCTTCTACGAGTTTAATAAGTTCGCTCATGACGAGTGATTTTATGGATTTAAAATGATAGCTTGCTCCCAGCGGACGGGGTGACGCCCCTTCATTCAAAACAGCTTTTGAGAAAACGAGTGCAAAGCTAGCATTATTTGTCGGTAACAAAAAGCTTTTCGCGTGATTATCATGAAGATTTTCAATGTAGAACAGATCCGGGCGATGGACGCCTACACAATCGCACACGAGCCTATTACCTCCATCAACCTCATGGAGCGCGCCTCACAGACATTTGTACGGTGGTTTTGTAATCAATACGTCAATACCCGCCCTATCGCTGTCTTTTGCGGCAAGGGCAACAATGGCGGCGACGGCCTGGCAATCGCCCGCATTCTGAGTGGCTGTGGATACGATGTGCAGGTTTTCATCGTTGAATACACCCTGAATGCGACTGACGATTTCCGCCAGAACTACTCCCGGCTTGGCAGCCACCTCACACCGCGCCGCATTCATTCCGAAAACGATCTTCCACAGTTGGGGAGCAAAGTCGTTTGTATCGATGCATTGCTCGGCTCCGGCCTGTCGCGCCCCGTTGAAGGTTTATTAAGCATTGTCATTCAATATCTGAATGAACTGCCTAACAGGCTCGTATCCGTCGATATCGCCAGCGGACTCTACACCGACCGGCCCAACGGCCCCGCCGATGTAGTTGTCAAGCCGAAATACACCGTTACGTTCCAGCTACCGAAACTGGCATTTTTGCTTCCTCAGAATGCTGAATACGTCGGCGAATGGCATGTAGTAGACATTGGCCTGAGCACCCGGTACATTGCCGACACCAGCACACCGTATTATTTCACCGACAAATTCGAAGCTGAAAAGCGCATTAAACCCCGCCAGAAATTTTCACACAAAGGCACTTTTGGACATGCCGTGATCATTGCCGGAAGCTATGGCAAAATGGGGGCCGCGCTTCTTTCGGCAAAAGCCTGCCTGCGCTCGGGCGTGGGGCTGCTCACTATGCACGTGCCCGCGTGCGGGTACGGGATTGCGCAAATCTCTGTCCCGGAAGCAATGACAACCGTCGATGAGGCCGAAAAATACATTAGCAAGACCCCTGACCTGTCTTCGGCTACGGCTATCGGTATCGGCCCCGGTATCGGCCAGGAGGCTGCCACTGTGAAGGCGCTCGAAAAAGTACTGGAACGGGCCAAGGTACCTGTCATCGTCGATGCGGACGCTTTGAACATTCTTTCCACAAACCGGCATTTGCTTTACAAATTGCCGAAAAACACGATTTTAACGCCACACCCTAAAGAGTTTCAAAGGCTTGCGGGCGAAAGCAGCAACGAATATGAGCGGCTGGAAAAAGCGCAGGCATTTGCGGCGAAATACAAAGTAATTATCTGTTTGAAAGGTGCCAACACCGCGGTCATTCTTCCCAACGGCGAAGTCCATTTCAACTCAACCGGCAACCCGGGCATGGCCACCGGCGGCACCGGCGACGTGCTCACCGGCATTATCACCAGCCTCCTCGCCCAAAAATACGATCCTGCTGATGCAGCTATCTTGGGCGTATACCAGCACGGCCTCGCCGGCGACCGCGCCGCAGAAGCCCGAGGGCAGACGGCGCTCATAGCGTCGGATGTAGTGGAGCACCTGGGTTGGTAACTTGTTTGATTTGAGCTAACATTGATTAACCAATCAATTGCGGCTTGTGGAATATCTCGAAAGAATCACGATCGATCCGGGCATTTGTCATGGCAAACCTTGCATTCGGGGAATGCGTTGGCCTGTGGAAGTCATTATTGATATGTTGGGTTCCGGGATGTCGATTTCAGAAATTCTCGAAGATCACCCAGAACTTCAAAGAGAAGATATCTTGGCCAGCTTAAATTAAGCCAAGGTACTGGTATCAGGTCGTGCTGTCCACGAAGCTGCGTAATGAATTTCCTCTGCGGCGTTCATATACCAATTAAACTATCGAAGTTTCTTCAAAGCAAGGGGCATTCCGCCAAGCACGTAATCAGTTGCCTGCGAAATGGTATACGAACGACTCCGAAATTTGCATGATCGCCGATCAAAATC
Organism: Dyadobacter sp.; assembly: GCA_035565435.1. GTDB lineage: Bacteria > Bacteroidota > Bacteroidia > Cytophagales > Spirosomataceae > Dyadobacter. Next base: position 2,406 of record DATMSL010001003.1, read on the forward strand.
AATGGATCGTCATCACCAAGGATGAGGATTTCCGTGCCTCATTTCTACTCCGTCGAACACCCCGCAAGCTAGTCCGTATCAGCCTTGGGAACATTTCAAATGATACATTGATCGAACTATTTTCAGAGCATCTTGCATTAATCGAACGCATTGACAAAACCAATTCTTCTACCTCGAACTGGGCAAAGTCAACACCCTCTATACATTTTAACTCAACACCTGGTACACCAAAAACGCCGATCCGTACGCCAGCACCATCAGGTAGGCAAGTTGGATCAGCGGCCATTTCCAGCCATGGGTTTCGCGGTAGACGACCGCGATCGTGCTCATACACATCATCGCGAATACGTAGAACATTAAGAGTGAGTAGCAGACAGCCGGCGTGAACATCTGTCCACCCGTTTCAGGATTCTTTTCCTGAATGAGACGCTGTTTGACGGTGAGGACATCCTCCGTGTCGCCGCTGATGCTGTAAATCGTGGCCATCGTGCCGACGAATACTTCGCGAGCGGCAAACGATGCCAATAATGCAATCCCTATTTTCCAGTCATAACCCAGCGGTCGAATCGCCGGTTCGATGAAACGTCCGAACTGGCCCGCATAGGAGCTTTCCAGGCGCGCAGATGCAACCGCTGCGTCGATTTCTTCCTGTGGCGCGGTGGTCATAGAAGCCACCACCTGCTGCTCGGCCACATTCATACTATCTCCCGGGCCGTAGGACGCCAGCACCCAAAGGATTATGGAGATCGCCATAATGACTTTACCTGCTTCCAGTACAAACGATTTCACGCTTTCGTACATCGTAAACCCGACATGCCCCCAGCGCGGCAGTTTGTAGGAAGGCATTTCAAGCATAAAATAACTCGGCTCCCTTCTTGGAATAAACAAAGACAGGAACCAGGCTGAGCCCAATGCACCGAGCAGCCCGAGCAAATAAAGCCCGAACAAGGCGATTCCCTGCATATTGAATATACCCAACACCTTCGTCTCAGGCACTACCAATGCAATTAATATCGTAAAAATGGGAAGACGGGCGGAGCAGCTCATCAACGGCGTTACCATGATCGTCAGCAAACGCTCGTAGCGGCTGCTGATGCTGCGGGTGGTCATAATCGCGGGAACGGCGCAGGCTACCCCCGAAATAAGCGGAACCACGCTTCGCCCATTGAGCCCAAAACGGCGCATAAGCTTATCCATGATCACCATGACGCGCGCCATATAGCCCGATTCTTCGAGAATCGCGACCAATGCAAAAAGGATCGCGATCTGCGGTATGAATATGACGATACCACCGATACCGGCCATGATACCGTCGGTGATCAGGTCGTTCAGCACCCCTGCGGGTAATGTACCTTTTACCCATTCGATAGCGGCGGCGGTACCGGCGTCGATCATGTCCATCGGGTAGGACGCCCAGGCGAAAATGGCCTGGAATACGACCAGCAACACCAATGCAAAGGTGACATACCCCCAAACCCGGTGCAGCAGAATGCTATCCAGCTTGCGTGTCCAGTAAGGCTGCTCGGTGGCACCTTCGGATTTGACGGCTTTGGAAACGATCGGTTTGATTTTCTCGTAGCGGGCGATGGTTTCGTTCGCGAGGAAGTTATTTTCATCGAAACCATATTTCTCGATCAACGCGTCGAGCTTGGCTCTTACCGGCTGTTCGAGGAAAGAGAAGTTATCGTGCTGGCAGACATATTGGAGCGCCACATAGTCATTTTCCAGCTGATGAATCTCTTTTACCTCATTGATCAGCCCTATCTCATTTTCTTTCGGCTCGTAGAAATAGCGCAGCGCAGGCTTTTCTGTGCGCTCCACAACCTGCTTCACAGCCTCTTTCAATCCCTTCATACCCTCGCCTGTACGCGCATTAATGCGTACGACAGGCACATTGAGCTGCATCGCGAGCTGCACCGCATTCACGGTCAGGTTCATGCTTTCGGCAACATCCAGCATATTCAATGCAAGCACGGTAGGAATACCGAGGTCGTTGATTTCGGTAAAAAGCAGCAGATTCCGTTGCAGGTTAGAGGCATCAGCCACAATTACCACTACGTCGGGAAAATCGGGGTGCTGCGGGTTGGCCAGGATGTCCATCACCACCGTTTCATCCTTCGATTTGGGATAAATACTATATGTACCCGGCAAATCGACCAACTTCACATGTGCGTCGTCGTGCCCGTTGGCGCCGGCAATGCGGAATGTCCCGGATTTTTTTTCGACCGTCACTCCCGGGAAGTTGCCCGTTTTCTGGCGCATTCCGGTGAGTGCATTAAATAGCGTAGACTTGCCGGCATTCGGGTTACCGACCAGCGCAACTTTAATATTTCCCTGTTTCAATGGAGAGGCTGTATGCGGAACGCAATCTTTACTCTAATTCAATCACTGCGGCTTCGTTCAAACGCAAAGACAGGCTGTAATTCCCGCCGACGTTGATGCAGATCGGGTCACCGAACGGCGCAATCGCATCCAGACGCACCTCACAACCCGGCAAACAGCCCATTTCGAGCAGTTTGAGGGACATTGCACGGTCTGTAAATGATTTGATTATGCCTTTTTCACCCTTTTTGAGGTGGGAAACGGTACGAGCCGACATACGTTCCTTATTTAGATTCATTTTATTTAAAGTACAAATAAAGCACTCTCAGACGGTAAATCAAACTTTACTTCTTCTAATGTGCCTACCGTTCGCCAAATCATTCAAAATCCTGACCGTTTTATTATTTCCCTCGGGCTTTGTGTCGTACTTTTGCAGCGCGAAACGAAGTACCGGAAGCCGGAAAAAGCGACGCTGGTTACATTATAACAGCAAACAGAAAGCCGAAAGCCGAAAGCCGATGGCCCACACCAATCACCTTGAACGAGATTAAGACCCTGATCTGGAAAGAAGTAACACTCGAATGGCGTCAGAAATACGCCCTGAGCGGAATGTTGCTTTATGTGGTCAGTACGGTGTTTGTCTGCTACCTCAGTTTTAACCTCCGCAGGAATCAACTGACGCCGATCGTCTGGAACACGTTATTCTGGATTATTTTGCTCTTTACTGCGGTAAATGCCATTGCCAAGAGTTTTTCTCAGGAACGCCACGGACGCCTGCTCTATTATTACAACCTGTGCAGTCCTCAGGCTATTATCATTTCCAAAATCATCTATAACTCCTTGGTAATGGCAGTATTATCGGTGCTTGGATTTGTATTCTACGCGTTTGTAATGGGTAACCCGATCCAGGACAACGGCCTGTTTTCGATCTGCATTCTGCTGGCCTCCACCGGTTTTGCTTCCGTTCTCACACTCATAGCGGGCATTGCATCCAAGGCCGACAACAGCGCTACGCTCATGGCCGTGCTCAGTTTCCCGATCATCCTGCCGATGCTTTTGATGACGATCCGTTTGGCTAAAAATGCCATGGACGGTCTCGACTGGTCGGTCAGCACGGATGAAATCACCACACTATTATCGATCGATCTGATAGTAATTACGCTCTCCTACCTGCTTTTTCCTTATTTATGGAGAAGCTGAAAAACAGCAGGTTACAGGGCATAACTTTTAAAGTGTTAATTTAAAATGAGAAAGATCTGGTGGAAAATCCTCTGTGTCGTGATCATCTTTTACGTGATCATCATGGGATTTATCGGTCCCGTTCCACGCCTTGCCATTATCAATGAAAGTATCCGCAATACCTACTTCCACGTAGCATTATGGCTCGCCATGACGACGCTGCTTCTGCTATCGATGGTATTCTCCATTCGTTATTTAATGAAGGGTAATATCAAGGACGACGACATTGCGAGCGAAGTGGCAAAAGCCGCTATTTTCTTTGGAATACTAGGTTGCCTTACCGGTTCTGTATGGGCCAATTACACCTGGGGTGACCCCTGGCCGAACGATCCTAAACTGAACGGTGCAGCCGTGGGTATCCTCATTTACCTTGCCTACCTGCTGCTCAGAAGCTCCTTTGAGGACGAACAGCGCCGCGCGCGGATCTCTTCGGTTTACAACATTTTTGCGTTCGCCGTTTTCATCCCGATCATTTACATTCTGCCCCGCCTGACCGACTCTTTGCACCCGGGCAGCGGCGGCAACAGCACGTTTGGGTCCTATGATTTCGACAACAATATCCGCAAGGTATTTTACCCGGCCGTAATCGGGTATATCCTGCTCGGATTGTGGATCGCGGAGCTTAGAATCCGCATCAAGCAGATCAATCGCGTGCGGGAGGAAGCACTCATTGAATCGGGCAAGCTGTGAGCATTTTGGCCGGATTCAGGCTTTTTACAAACGTTTCAAAGTAAATTTTCGTTAAGCTTTAGTCCATCATATATACAATGAAAAGAATTTCCCTCATCCTCCTGACGTTGCTGGTTGTTTCCGGCAACTTGTTCGCACAGGCGGGCGACACTTCCGTCGAAATGGCCGACAGGCTCCGTGCCGATGGCAAAATCTGGGTCGTGGTGGCGGTAGTAGCCGTGGTTTTCGCGGGATTAGCTGTCAACCTCTTCCGCATCGATTCCAAGTTGAAAAAGATTGAAAAAGACCTCAATATCAAGTAAGCCCCTATGAAAAAGATACAGATATTCGGATTGGTGATCATCGCGGTTGCAATTGGTATTATCGTTTCAACTGCCGGTGATGCAAGTACTTACGTCGACTTTACCAAAGCTAAAGAAATGGCTGCGGATGGCGACAATGAGAGCATTCACGTAGTAGGCAAGCTCAAAAAAGACGCAGCAGGCCAGATCCTGGAAATGGAATACCGGCCGGAAATCGATCCCAACCTGTTCGTTTTCACATTGGTCGACAACAATAATGTGGAACAAAAGGTGGTCTACAAAAACACCAAACCGCAGGATTTCGACAAATCCGAGCAAGTCGTAGTAGTGGGTAAAATGCGGGACGGCTCATTTTCGGCCGAAAAGATCCTGATGAAATGCCCGTCGAAATACGAGAATGGTAAAATGGAAACCACGGAACATACTGCAAAACAATCATGATTCACAGTACGATCGGAAGTGCAGGGCACCTGCTGGTTATAGTAGCGTTTGTAACGGCCATCCTGGCGACGTTCGCTTATTTCAAAGCGGGTATCGCAGGAGGAACGGTAGAAGAAACGCAAACCTGGAAAAAGTTTGCGCGCGGCGTTTTCTGGGTCCATCTGGCAGCCGTGATCGGTGTGGTGTTCTCGCTCTACTGGATCATCGGCAACCATTATTTCGAATACCATTACGCCTGGAAAAACTCGTCGCTTTCACTGCCGACGGGTTACACCATTTCCAGCTTCTGGCAGGACCAGGAAGGCAGCTTCCTCCTCTGGATTTTCTGGAATGTAGTTCTCGGAGCGACATTGATATTCACCAACCGCTCATGGGAAGCGCCGGTAATGACCGTTTTTGCATTGGTACAGGCATTCCTTACCTCGATGATCCTCGGCGTGGTAATCCCTGGCCTCGATCTCAAAATCGGTTCTACGCCATTCCTTTTGCTGAAAGAGGTAATGCCCGACCTGCCGGTTTACAAAATGGACCCGAATTTCATCCCGAAAGACGGTAACGGACTCAACCCATTATTACAGAACTACTGGATGGTGATCCACCCTCCTACCCTGTTTCTCGGCTTTGCAAGCACACTTATTCCGTTCTCGTTCGCAATTGCGGGTCTTTGGAGCAAAAGAATCAATGAATGGATCCGCCCTGCCTTGCCATGGTCGTTGTTTTCGGCGCTGGTTTTAGGGGTTGGTATATTAATGGGTGCTTACTGGGCCTATGAAACGCTCAACTTCGGTAGCTACTGGAACTGGGATCCCGTTGAAAACTCTTCTATCGTGCCCTGGCTCGTGCTCGTGGCGGCGGTACACGTGATGATCATCGCGAGAAGGAATGCGACTGCATTGAAAACTTCGTTCATTCTTACGATCGCGACATTCATTCTCGTTCTTTATTCCACATTTATGACCCGCAGCGGGGTATTGGGTAATGCTTCGGTACACTCGTTTACCGACCTTGGCCTTTCCGGTCAGCTGCTGATCTATCTTTTTACATTCATGATCGTGTCGATCGGCTTGCTGGTCGCGCGCTGGAAATCATTACCGAGCGACGAAGAAGAGGTATCGACCTACTCGCAGGAATTCTGGATTTTCATCGGTGCGACGTTGCTTTGCCTCTCAGGCTTCCAGATCATCGCTACCACTTCCATTCCGGTTTACAACAAAATCGCGGAGGCTTTCGGTGCCGTGTTGAATATGGCACTGCCTGCCGACCAGGTGGCGCACTACAACAAGTTCCAGCTCTGGTTCTTTGCATTGATCATCGTTCTCACCGGCGTAGGCCAGTATTTCTGGTGGAAAAAAACCGGCAAAGGCAAGTTGCAGGCATTGTATAACCCGCTATTGGTGGCATTGCTGATCAGCGCTGCGGTGATCACTTACAAGCAGGTTCGCGACATTCAGTACATTGCATTGCTCACCACTTCGATCTTCGCTATTGTAGCCAATGGCAATATCCTGTTGAACATTATCCGTGGTAACTACAACCTCTCGGGCGGTGCTATCACGCACATCGGCGTGGCGCTGATGCTGATCGGTATCTTGTTCTCCTCGGCTTATACCAAAGTCGTTTCCATCAACAACTCCGGTTTGATGATCTCCCGCAGCGAGGAATTTACGGCTAACGACAATAAGGAAAACAAGGAGAACATCACCCTATGGCTCAACAAACCTGAGAAAATGGGCGATTACATGCTCACCTGGCGCGACGTGCGCGTGGAGCCGCGTCATATCCCGGGTTACATACCGAAGAGCTGGGTCGACATCGTAGAAGGTGATTATCACGCCGTAGCATTGCGCGACATCGAGGTGAACGGCCAGAAGTACAACAAAAAGGGCGATACTCTCGAAATTTTCCCGGAAAACTTCTACTACGAAATCGAATACCGCGAGCCTTCGGGCAAGATATTCACGCTCTTCCCGCGCGTACAGATCAACCCGCGCATGGGTGGAATCGTTTCTTCGCCGGATATCCAGCGCAAGGTGGATAAGGATTTGTACACCTACGTTTCAATGGTGACCAACCCTACCGCAGAGCCGGTTTGGAGCCAGAGCGAGAATTTTACGATCAACCTGCGCGACACTTTCTTCGTAAACGACTACGTGGCCATTCTCGATAACGTGGTACGCACCGAGGAAGTGGAAGGCATCAAACTCGGCCCGGGCGATGCAGCTGTGAAGGCGATCATCCGCGTGCTCGATAAGGACAAAGAGTTCGTGGTAACGCCTTCTTTCGTGATCCGCGACCGCATGGTGGCACGCAAGCCGGAGGTAAGCGACGAGCTGGGTATGCGTATTCAATTCAACGAAATCAACCCGCAGACCGGCCAGTTTACATTTGGTGTGAACACTACCCAGCGTGACTTCATCGTCATGAAAGCGACTGAAAAGCCGCTGATCAACATCCTCTGGCTAGGTACATTCGTGTTGGTAATCGGTTTTGTGATGGCTACCATCCGCCGGTTCAGGGATTTTGTCAAAATGCGTAACAAGGAAACCGCTGCCACGGAGCCTAAGGCCAAAGTAAAGCCGAAAGTGCAAACCGCGTAAGCTATTCATTTGAAATACATTACCAAGCGGTTCTGGCTTCAACAGCCGGGCCGCTTTTCTTTTGAATACCAAAAACTAAGTAAATCTGCCTCTCACTAAAGGTTTGTTTGAGCTGCGTATATAGGTGAGTAATTTGAGGTACTCAATCGACCTCATTACATCATGGACAAGCCGCAACAATCCTCCCGGCGCGAATTTCTGCGCCAATCCGCCCTGCTTGCAGGTGCCTCAATTCTCACCACCCGCTCTTTCGGAAACATTTACGTTGGCAAACAAACCCGCGTGATCGTGATCGGCGCGGGTTTCGCCGGGCTGGCCGCTGCCTATGCCCTGAAACAGAAGAATGTGGACGTAACAGTGCTCGAAGCCCGGAACCGCATTGGTGGCAGGGTATTCTCCCATACCATTGATCCGAAAGAAAACCTGGTCGTAGAACTCGGCGCCGAATGGGTAGGCAACTCGCACGAGCGCGTGCGTGCATTGTGCGACCAGTTCAAAATTCCCCTGCTGAACAACCAGTTTGATACTCACCTCATTTATCAGAACCAATATTCCAAAGCCAACGCCTGGGATTTCACGGATAACTGGAAGACTAAAATGAAGACGCTGCTCGAAGGGTACAAACAGCTGGACGAGAAACAGAAGATGGAACTCGACAGCATCGATTGGTGGCGCTACCTCGTCAACAACGGTTGCGAAGGCAAGGATCTCGTCTTCAGGGAACTGCTCGACAGTACTGATTTCGGTGAAAGCATCCGGCACGTGTCGGCTTACATTGCATTGGCCACATTTGCAGAAAGCAGCGAGAAGAATGAGATGGATTTGAAAATGCAGGGCGGCAATACCATGCTCGCGAAGAAGTTTGCGGAAGGTATTGGACATGATCGCGTGCTGACCGGCCACGCCGTGAAACGCATCGAACAGAAAGATACCGTAAAAATAACCTGTGAAAATGGCAAGACTTTCGAAGCCGACAAGCTCATCTGCGCCATTCCTACGTTTGCTATCCGGAACATTCAGTGGGAACCGGGATTACCGGCTGAAAAGGTACAGGCGATTAACGAGCTGCAATATGCCCGCATCAACAAGAACGCCATTCTGTTCAAAAAGCGCTTCTGGAAAGACGAGGGCTTCGACCTCATTACCGACCAGACACCGCATTACTTTTACCACGCTACCAAAAACCAGCCGTCACAAAAAGGCGTGCTTATCTCCTACACGATCGGGGAAAAGGCCGAATTGATTTCCGCGCAAAACGACGATTGGAAGAAACAAATGCTGGGACAAACCCTTGGCCCATATTTCCCCAAGGCCCGAAAACTCATCGAATCGCAAGCCAATTATTACTGGGGAACCGACAAGATTTCGCAAGGCGCATACGCCATGTACGGCCTGAACCAGTGGTACACTACCCGTCCCGCATTGCAGAAGCCTTTCCTGCATACCTCTTTCGCCGGCGAACACCTGGCCGACTGGCAGGGATTCATGGAAGGCGCGGTAGTCACCGGCGAAATGGCGGCGGAAGAGATTATAGCGGTTTAGAACCGCAACCCAAGCCGGGTAAAGAAGAACGCCCCGTTGCTGCCCATTTGCACAGGGTCCCAGGCCCCGCCCGATTCGGTCAGTGCGGGTTGAAACTTGTCGGGATACACGTTTAGGATGTTGCTGCCGCCGATGGACAGGGATACATTTTTAGTGAATTTGTAATTCAAAGTAAGGTCTGTCTGGATTTTGGGATTGTATGTATCAATCATATAATCCCAATTCGCCAGCTTGATTTCACCGAAACGGATAAACCGCAACATCGCGCTGAACTTGTTCACGGAGTAGTCGAACGTAAGGTTGATCTTCGAAGGCGGCGCCGATGCGAGTACGAAATGGCGTTCGCGGTCGTCGAAGTAAATATCCTCTTTGCCCGCCAGCTTAGGCACGGTATTCACCGGCCCCAGTTCCATCCAGTTGAAGTTGGCCGCCACGGTGGTACTGAGTCTCCCGACGCCTAGCGCGGCGGAGTGCGCCACAATTACATCCAGCCCTTTGGTAGTGGTGTATTCCAATGCATTGGTAAAAAACTGCGCCTTCCCTACCCGCAAAGCTTTCAGCAGATCGCCGATATCCTCATCGTCGTCGCTGAACTGGCCGGTAAGCACCACGCGGTCTCTGACTTTCACATAATACCCGTCCACAGTCACCGAAAGCCCGGCCGCTGGTGTGAAGGTGATCCCGAGGCTACCGTTCAGGGACGTTTCCTGTTTCAACTGGGGAATACCCAATGCCTGCGTTACGGCGCTATTGTTGTTGGCAAGCAGCACTTCGACAGCCTGGCCGTTCACAAAATTGGTGAATGTCGAATTGAAATACTTCTGAGCCAGCGACGGTGCGCGAAAGCCGGTACTCACCGACCCGCGCAACGCAAAAGTTTCGGTAATCTTGTAGCGCAAGCCCAGCTTACCATTTAAAGTACTTCCAAAATCACTGTAACGCTCGAAGCGGCCGGCAACATCCACCAGGAATTGCTTGGTAACATCCGCTTCCAAATCTACATATGCCCCTACATTGGAACGGCTGTGGTTGGTCACATCCGCCGGGCTGTACCCGGGGAAGCCTTGCGAGCCGCCGGCAAATTCGGGATCATAGTTGCGATAGGAAGCCTCCTCACCCGCAAAGATTTTGTAGCGTTCCTTCCTGAATTCCGCCCCGAATGCGATATTCAAGCCCTGCATGACGGTTTTATAATACCGGCTGACATTCAGATTGACCACATTTTGCCCGAGTTGAAAGCCGCCCGCGTCGAACGAAGTCTGCGAACGCTCACCCGCCGACCTGTTCAGCGAGTTTTTCACGCCAAAATGAAACTTGTTGAAACCGTAGGTATTACTTAAATCAATATCCCATAACTTCCAGACTCCACGAATACCCGCAGCCACGGAGCGGTCCTTAATTTCGCTCGTAATGATCGGATCAAAGCCATTTGGGTAAATGGAGGGGATGTTCCGGTCGTCGTCCGCGAAACGCGTCCATGCGTACGCATCACCCTTGCGCTCGTTAAGGCCGCCAAAACTGTAAACCTGGAAATTGTTGCCCACCGGTATTTTCGCATTATAGTACATCGCGGCATTGCGGATTTCCGAGTCTCCGTAATGCCGCCGGGCGAGGTCCGCTTCACTGGTCACGGTATTAGCACGGTTGGTGTGGTCGCGGGAATTGTAATCGGCCGTCACGTTAAGGAATCCCTTTTTGGCAATTTTCACACCGTAGTTTGCATTGATATTGTAATTCAAACCATCAAACGACTTATCATCGAAACGATATTTCGCCTTGAACATTCCGGCATTCGCATTCACAGCCAGCTGGTTGGTCGTTTCTTTCAACACAATATTGATGACCCCCGCAATGGCATCCGAGCCGTATTGTGCGGCGGCACCGTCGCGAAGGATCTCGATACGCTCAATGGCTGCGGCCGGGATTGCATTCAGGTCGGTGCCGGTGTTGCCTCTCCCGCGAGACCCGAAGAGGTTCACTAGTGCGGACTGATGCCGCCGCTTGCCATTAATCAGCACCAATGTCTGGTCGGGTCCCAGTCCGCGAAGCGACGCCGGATCGACGTGGTCGGCGCCGTCGGAGCCGGTCTGGCGGTTGGAATTAAAGGAAGGTGCTGCAAACTGCAAAAGCTGGTTCACATCGAGCTGCCCCTGCTTGGTGGTTACTTCGCGAATGTCGATCACATCCACGGGCGCCGGCGTGTCGGTCGAAGAGCGGTTCAGGTTGCGGGAGCCGACCACTGTCACCTGGTTCAATACCGTGGCATCTGCAAGGGCAAAATCCTGACTGGCGGTGCCGTTCAATTCCCTTTCCAGCTTATTGTAACCCACGTAGGTTACCACGAGTGTCGCATTGTTATAGCCCACTGTAAGGCTGTATGCGCCGGTTCCGTCAGTGACGGTACCGTTTCCTGTGCCCTTTTCAAGAACGGAAGCGCCAATCAGCGGGTCCCCCTTTTCGTCGGTAACCTTCCCGGTTACTTTCAGGCCCTGCGCATAACAATAACAGGAGAGGAATACGAAAAGCCATGTTTGGTAGATTCGTTTCATAATATCGAGATAAGGTGCTATTATTACCAATAATGCAATTTATAGTCTTAAAACAAATATTATTCAGAATAAAATTT